>JAHBUP010000001.1:3900000-4015158 GCA_019638015.1 Melioribacteraceae bacterium
TGGGGATATTCCGGCTGGTCCTCCAATTTCAAAATCACAAATCAATATCGCCAAAATGGTTGGCACTAAACGTCATGCCGCGCAGGATAGAGTTCCTCAGGCACGAATAACTAAAATTTGGAATATCCCTCAATGGGGGACAAAAGAATTGGCTCACCTCGATTTATTGAGCGATATTCTGGCTTCAGGAAAAACATCCCGATTTTATAAAAGATTAGTTTATGAAGATCAGATAGCGACGCGCGCAGCATCATATTACAGCGATGGAGAAATTGGAAGTCAATTTATTGTTGAAGCAGATGTTAAACCCGGAGTAAATATTTCTGAAGTTGAAAAAGCTCTTGATGAGGAATTAGCAAAGGTATTAAAATCGGGTGTTACCGAAAAAGAATTGAAGAAAGTCAAATCACAATTTTTTGCCGGATTCATCCGTGGAATTGAAAGAATTGGCGGCTTTGGCGGCAAGTCCGATATACTTGCTCAAAATATGGTTTATGGCGGTTCTCCCGATTATTATAAAACATATCAAAAATTTATTGCCGAAACTACACCTGCGGATATCAAAAACGCGGCAAATAAATGGTTGAGCGATGGTGTATTTATTTTGGAAATTCATCCATATCCACCATACGCTACAGTTACTAGTGATGTTGACCGAAAGACAGTACCCCAAGCTGGAGAATCACCGGAGGTAAAATTCCCCGACGTTCAAAAAGATAAGTTAAGCAATGGAATGCAAATATTGTTAGCAGAAAGAAAAGCTATTCCGGTAGTTAATCTTAATTTGATGTTTGATGCAGGCTTTGCGAGCGATCAGTTTGCATCCCCCGGTACAGCAAGTATGGCGATGAATATGCTTGATGAGGGGACAAAAACAAAAGACGCACTTCAAATTAGTGAAGAATTACAAATGTTGGGAGCTACTTTAGGAACCGGTTCTAATCTTGATATGGCATTTATAAATATGAGCGCTCTAAAAGCTAATCTTGATCCTTCATTAAATTTATTTGCCGATGTAATTTTGAACCCCTCATTCCCTCAAAAGGAACTTGAAAGATTAATAAAAGAAAGAATTGTTGGAATTCAGCGTGAAAAAGTTCAGCCAATTCAAATGGGTCTTCGTGTTGTACCTAAATATATTTATGGGGAAGATCATCCTTATGGTAAACCATTCAGCGGGTCAGGATTTGAATCAACAGTTATGAAACTTACTCGTGATGATATGGTTAAGTATCATCAAACCTGGTTTAAGCCAAATAACGCAACCATTGTGATTGTAGGCGATATTACAATGAGTGAAATAAAACCAAAGCTCGAAAAATTATTTGCGGCATGGAAACAGGGAGATGTTCCAGATAAAGAAATTAAAACTGTTGCTGCACCAGATAAACCGGTTGTTTATTTAATGGATCGACCGGGTTCACAATCATCCATTATATTCGGCGCTCAAGTAGCCCCCCCATACGGTGATAAAGAAAGCATTGCTATTCAATCTATGAATGATATTCTTGGTGGAATGTTTACTTCAAGAATTAATATGAATTTAAGAGAGGATAAGCATTGGTCATATGGTTCGGGTGCATTTATGCCCAACGCAAGAGGACAAAGACCCTACTTGTTTTATGGTGTTGTTCAGGTAGATAAAACCAAAGAATCTATTCAAGAAATAATCAAAGAAACAAAAGGTTATGTTGGCGATAAACCGGCTACAAATGAGGAAGTAAATCAAGTGAAAGAGCAAAACTCACTTTCACTTCCCGGAAGTTGGGAAACCAACGCAGCCGTAGCAAATTCACTTGTAACTTCGGTTAGTTACAATCTTTCTGATGGTTACTGGAACGAATATTCCTCAAAAATCAAAAATCTTTCAGTTAACGATATCCAGTCAGCGGCAAAAAGAATTATTTCTCCCGACAATCTAATTTGGGTAGTTGTAACCGATGCCTCAAAAACAAAAGAGGGATTAAAAGAATTAGGTTATGAAATTAGAATGATTGATGGTGACGGCAATTTGATTAAGTAAAAAAGAAGCTGTCTCAAAAGTAAAAATGCTTTTCATTAATAACTTTTGGGACAGCTTTTATTTTAAGTTTGCCCGAGATACTCATCTCAAACATTATACTCAGCAATAATTAATTAACAGTTAAATGGGGATTAATTTTACCTACAAGATGTGATTTTGGAACAGCTCCAACAACGGCATCAACTAATTTTCCACCTTTAAATATTCCCAATGTTGGAATGCTCATAATTCCATACTGGGATGCTACCTGAAAATTTTCATCTGTATTAACTTTTACAACTTTTAGTTTTCCGGAAAGATCATTTGCTATTTCCTCAACAACAGGTGCTACCATGCGGCATGGTCCACACCAGGGAGCCCAAAAATCAACCAATACCGGAATGTCACTTTGTAAAACTTCTTGCTGGAAATTGTTGTCGGTTCCTACTATTACATTATTCATTTCATTCTCCTTTTTGAATTTTCTATCCGTTTGATGCCGCTCAGAAAAAAAGGATTCATAAAAATTATAGGATAGTTGTGAGCTCCTGGAGGGAAGTAATTTTTGGCACGTCTATGTTTTTTGTTATGGCGGAATTTGTTTTGGTTCCCCTGTCAATTAATATTGCGTTCAACCCGGCATTAATTGCCCCCTGTATATCATCCTCGGGATTGTCTCCAATATAAACCACTTCTTCGGGATTCAACCCACATTTAGATAAGCCTATCTCAAATATTTTCTTCTCCGGTTTTTTGCAATTCACATCATCTGAAACAATTATAAAATCGAATAATGATTTGAGTTTTGTACTCCCTACAACTTCATAAATATGTGGCGCGTGATCAAAATTTGTTATTAAACCAACAGTATATATCTTTCTCAAATTTTCAATTGTGGAAATAGAATGACGATCAAGCTCAATTTGTTCCTGCCATTTTTGAACGGATATATTTGCCAATTCCTTTATCTGTTCAATTGGCAGAGTTAAATTAATTTCTTCAAGAAAATACTTAATCTTCGACTCGTAGGTTGTAAGCTGAAGTGTATTATTTTTAGGAACATCAATTGTGATAATTTTATCACAGAGAATTTCAATTTGATTAAAGGAAATATTGTAGGGTTTACCTATATACTCATAATAACAATTTATCCAATGTCTGTTTGCTGCATCATAATCATTAAATGTTAATAATGTACCATACAGATCAAAAAACACTCCTCTAATTTTATTTTTATCGGTTATCATTTATCGAGATTTAATATTCGTATAACATCATCATGTATTTTTCCTGCTGTTGCGACCATACTGGTTCCAGTTACAGCATCGCCTCCTTTATAGTCGGTTACTTTCCCGCCGGCGCCTCTAATAACCGGAATTACCGCAAGAGAATCCCAAGGATTCATAATCGGATCAATCATTATATCTGCGAACCCGGTAGCAACTAAATAGTATCCGTAGCAGTCGCCCCACATTCTATAATATTTAACTTTTCGCATCAGGTTATCAAATCCAGCCTTACTTTGGTATTTTTCAATATGCAGATAATCAGTTCCGAGAAGTATTGCCTGCGATAAATCATCGCACTTCCTAACATTAACAGCTTTCCCATTTAGTAATGCCGAATCGTTATCGCCAATCAAAAATTCATTAAGTATAGGTTGATTAATAACACCCAAAATTGGTTCATTATTTTTGACAAGAGCAATAAGAGTTCCGAATGTTACAGTTCCGCAAATAAAACTTTTTGTTCCGTCAATCGGGTCCAGTATCCACTTGTATTCTGATTCCGAATTATGCTCCCCAAATTCCTCACCCAAAATTCCATGCTCTGAATATCGTTTCATAATTAATTCACGCATCAATTCTTCGGCTTTTTTATCGGCAATTGTTACCGGCGATTCATCAGCTTTGTTCTCAATTTTTACATCTGTACGCCAATACTGCTTAATTAATTTTCCACTCAGCATTGCGAGTTCTTCAGCAAACAGTTTTAACTCTTTTAATTCACTCATCTATTTATCTCATCTTTTGTGGGAGTCCATTCAAATAAAATAATACATAATAATAGTAAGTTAAATTTATAGATTTGAAAATCTTTAACAAAACTATTGTATTTTCGCTGATAGAAAAATGAATCTAGTTACAGCAAATAGCGAATCAATTCAACATGCGGCTCAAATTATAAAGTCGGGGGGATTAGTTGCGTTTCCCACCGAGACAGTTTATGGGCTGGGTGCTGATGGTTTAAATCCAATTGCCGTGGCAAAAATATTTGAAGCAAAAAAGCGTCCCACATTTAATCCCTTAATTCTGCACATTGCCGAAAAAAACTGGTTCACAAAACTTGCATCATCAATTGATGAAAATATTGAATTGTTGATTGAAAAATTTATGCCCGGACCGCTGACATTAGTCCTTCCTAAAAAGGAAATTGTACCGGATATTGTAACTTCAGGCAATAACACTGTTGCCATCCGAATGCCAAACCATCGGGTTGCTTTAGAGTTAATTAAAGAAGCCGGAACTCCAATAGCAGCGCCAAGCGCCAATAAATTTGGGCATTTAAGTCCTACCGAAGCAATTCATGTTAAAAAATATTTGGGCGGTAAAGTTGATTTAATTTTAGATGGGGGAAAATGTTCGGTTGGAATTGAATCAACAATAATTCAATACGAAGAGGGAAATTTCTATCTGCTTCGTCATGGCGGTATTTCCAAAGAAGATCTTGAAAAGATTACTGGAAAATTTTCAAATAAAAAACTAGACGCTGATAAGCCAAATTCACCGGGGCAATTGCCATTTCATTATTCACCCAATACTCCTCTAAAATTTTATGACGAATCTTTACTTGATGAATCTAAAAATATAGGGGCATTATTCTTCAGAGAAAAAACTGATAATTTTAATTACAAAATTGAACGGGTGCTCTCCCCCACCGGTAATCTTAGAGAAGCCGCTGCTAATTTATTTTTGATTCTGCATGAGTTTGAAACATTAGACCTGGATCTAATATTAGTGGAAAAAATAGAGCAATCAGGGTTGGGATCCGCCATTATGGATAGATTAACAAAAGCAGTTAATAAACATTATTGATTTTCATAAATTCAGTTCATAGCTTGCTTACAAATAATTCTAATAAGTCTAACAATTCTATTTTGAAAGAAAACAATACCGAGGAAAAACTAAGGCTGCTTGTCGCCGAACAACAAGAGTTAAACAGGCAATTGAAAGAATCGCAGGATGAACTGCATAAATTAAATGCTAATAAAGACCGATTAATTTCAATTATTGCCCACGATTTAAGAAGCCCCTTCAATTCACTATTAAATTTTTCTGAGTTTCTCGTTGAAGATATTGACGAACTCCCCAAAGAAGAGATTAAACTTTTTGCCCAAAAGATAAATGAAGCGGCAAATAATTTATTTACACTGCTCGAAAATCTTTTGCAGTGGTCACGCATGGAATCGGGCAAATTTCCATTTCATCCCGGCAAGTTAAATTTAAGATACAAGATTAATCAGGTTATAAAGTTATTCATTGATATTGCCGAGATTAAAAAAGTAAAAATTATCAACAACGTTCCCGAAACTTGTATAGCTTTTGCAGATGAAGATATGATGTTCTCAGTAATTCAGAATCTTTTATCCAACGCTATTAAATTTTCAAAAGATAATGGAGAAATTATATTTGATGGAGTAGTTGAGAATAACATGATTAAGATTTCCGTTAACGATACAGGGGTTGGGATTAAAGAAGATGATTTAGCAAAACTTTTTCGGAATGATATTCGCCATTCAACTTATGGCACACATGATGAGAAGGGCTCTGGACTGGGATTAATGATCTGCAAGGAAATGGTTGAAAAAAACAACGGAGAAATAAGTGTAACAAGTAAATTTGAAGAAGGAACTACTTTTTCTTTTACACTCCCCACGTTTAGTGCTCAACAGAACTAATGACTTTTCACTGCCGGCCTCAGTTTTATAATAGCGTTTTTAATAAAATTTGGAATTACTGTTTTTCGGGTTAGCTTAATCGCGTTTTCCTCCTCGAGTAGTGCAAGCATATCATAATACTTTTGTTCACCATATTTGCTGATCACATGTTCTTTCCTATCTGGTTTTCTAAAATGAAAATACATACTTGCCGGATCAGCTTCGGGATGAAATTGGGTGCCAACAATCTCATCAGAAATGCGCACTGCCATAATTGCTCTTTCAAGTTCCACATGGGGTCTAAATTTTTCGATGCACAATATTTTAGCGTTAAGCTCATCAATTTTAGATTGATTAGGCTGAACGACCTGCCATTCTCTAAAATCGGCCGCATAAAAAGGTTCGGGTAAATTTTTTAATATTATTTCATCTTTTGCCAATTCTGTTTTATGAACCGGCATAACACCAAATGATTTAGAATTTCTCCTAACAACTTCCCCAAATTCAAAGAAGCGGGCCATCAACTGAAATGAATGGCATATAAAAAATAAGTGCTTCTTTTCTTCATTGCCTTCATTAAAATTCCAGATAGAATCTAGAAGTGAGAAATAGTTTTTTTCCCAAGGAGTGTTTTCCCCCTCAAACGGACTTCCCGGTCCACCAGAGGAGATAAAAATATTATAATCTAAATTTGGTATCTCATTTTTATAACGAGTGTCGAATAATTCATAGTTAACCGATAGTGAAGGATACAAGCAATCTATCTCATTAATAATGTCTTTTATGCATCTTATGCCCTGGTTCTCTTCATTATTATAAAGATCTAATATGGCAATTTTTATTTCTTCGCTTTTCAATTTCATCCTTTTTTAATAGTGCAAATATAACTTACTTTCTTATAAGACTTTCGGCTGAATTTACTTTTACTGAATTTTAAGATACCGGCAAGTTAAGTATTGAAGTTAATAACCAATTCATCTATATCATTTTTAAACATATAACACTATTTTTTCAAACAAGTTTATTGAAAAAACCGAGGTACTGCTGGATAATTATTTTAAAGAAAAATGCTCGTGCGGGTTCGACAAATCTAATAAGCACATTCAGCATCAATCCGAGTATTCCAGTTTTGGCTGGATTTTATATTGGATTGGTATTAGCGCCAAACCGGTGCGGGTAAGTTTTAAATGTTCCAATTGCGGCGAAATTATTGAATCGACGGATAATCCCGAAATACTTAAAAAATACGTGGGCAGGTAATAAATTAATTAACCAGCTCTAAAAATTTTACAAATAACTTTTTTAGATGGAGGCAGCAGATGTCAAAAGATATGATATTGGAGAAAATTGAACAGGCGGTAAAAATTCTAAATGAGAAAAATATTGATATGTGGATGACTTATGTAAGAGAAACGGGAAATATAAAAGATCCAATGCTTGATATGATTGTTGGAACTAACGCCACCTGGCAAACCGCATTCATAATAACAAAAAGTGGTGAAACTCATGCGGTATTAGGTTCACTTGAATTGGAAAACATGAAAGCTGTTGGCACTTATAAAAATATTCATCCATACTTAAAAAATATTAAGGATGAATTAGTAAAAGTCCTCGATTCTATTAAACCAAATAAAATAGCAATCAACTTTTCCCGTAATTCGAGTTTGGCCGATGGAATGACCTACGGTTTGTACCTCGAATTAATGGATCATTTAAAAGAGACAAAATATGCAAACTCATTTATTTCTTCGGAAGAAATTGTTGCGGCTTTGAGAGGAAGAAAATCGCATACTGAAATATCAAATACAAAAAAAGCAATTGAAGATACACTCAAAATTTTTGATGAAGTTACAAAGTTTATTAAACCGGGTCTTTCCGAAAAGGATATCGCAAATTTTGTTTTAGATATCTGTGAGAAAAGAGGATTGGAACCATCATGGGAGGTTGAACATTGCCCGGCAGTATTTACCGGACCCAATACAGCGGGAGCGCATTCGGGCCCTACCGATAGAAAGGTTGAATGCGGACATGTAATCAATATGGATTTTGGCGTTAAGCATAATGGTTATTGCGCCGACCTTCAGCGGACCTGGTATGTTTTGCATCCCCACGAAGATAAAGCTCCTATAGAAGTTCAAAAAGGTTTTGATGTTATTGTTGAATCAATCACCCGTTCCGCAAATGAAATGAAACCGGGAAAACAAGGATGGGAAATTGATCAGGTTGCGAGAAACTATATTCAAATTTGTGGGTACGATGAATTTCCCCACGGTCTCGGGCATCAGGTTGGAAGAGCAACACACGACGGCGGAGCTTTGATGGCGCCTAAATGGGAGCGTTATAATAATCTTCCCTATCTTGAATTAGAAGAGAATAATGTTTTTACAATCGAGCCCCGTTTAACAATTAAAGATTATGGTATTGCTACAATTGAAGAAATGGTTTTAGTTACAAAAGATGGTGTTGAGTGGCTTTCGAATAGACAAAAGGAAATTTATTTAATAAAACCGTAATTATGATTGCGATTAATTATGAGAACGCGTGTAAAAATTTGCTGTATCTCCAGCATCGAAGAAGCTAAACTTGCAATAAAAAATGGAGTAGACGCAATTGGTCTGGTTGGAAATATGCCGAGCGGTCCCGGTGTAATAGATGATAATTTAATAGCAAAGATTGCAAAGTTCGCTCCTCCTCCAATCGCTACATTTTTATTGACTTGTGAAACTGAACCAGATAAAATTATTTCACATCATAAAAAAGTAAATACAACTACAATTCAACTTGTGGATGAAGTTAAGCCGGAGGCATATTCGCAGATTCGTTCTAATTTGCCAGCAGTGAAGATTGTTCAAGTTATTCATGTAATTGATGAAGATTCGGTTGAACAGGCAATTTCTATTTCACAATTTGTTGATGCAATACTACTCGACAGCGGCAATCCAAATCTAAAAGTAAAAGAACTTGGTGGAACAGGGAAGGTTCATAATTGGAAACTTAGCCGAAAAATTGTGGAGTCTGTTTCAATTCCAGTTTTTCTTGCCGGTGGCTTAAATCCCGATAACATTGTAGAAGCAGTTGAAGCAGTACATCCTTTCGGAGTTGATGTTTGTTCGGGATTAAGAACAAACGGCCTTTTGGATGAAAGTAAAGTTGAAAAGTTTATGAATGCTATTCATGTGGCGTCAAGAAATGGTTCTTGACGACTGAATATGTTTGTGATCTTAGCATCAGCTACCGGCTGTCAAGGACCAATCCTTGACAGTTAAGTATGCTATCGCAAAGAAAAAGTTCTTGGCGACCAAGAGATGTACCGTCAAGAAATGGTTCTTGACGGCTTAATCTGTTTATGATCTTCGAAGCGTATCCTTGCCGTCGAAGACCGCTCCTTGACAGCGATTAATGATTATGATCATAATTTAATTAACACGATCAGCAATAAACCAGAAAGAAAATGATATGGCCGAGTTAAAAACAAAACAGAACAATAAATCGGTTACCGAATTTTTAAAATCCATCCCAGATCAACAAAAGCAAAAGGAGTGCTTGACTATAAACAATCTTTTGAAAAAGATATCTAAGGCAAAACCTAAAATGTGGGGAGACGCAATTATCGGGTATGGTTCCTATCGCTACAAATATGAGAGTGGCAGAGAGCTAGACTGGTTTCCAATCGGATTTTCTCCCCGTAAAAATAATATTACACTATATACAATGTGCGGATTTGAAAAGAATGCCGGGTTAATGAAAAAATTGGGAAAGTATAAAACCGGGAAATCGTGTCTTTATATCAATAAGCTTGAGGATGTTGATTTAAAAATTCTCGAGGAAATATTTACTAACGCTTTCTATTCGAAGATGGCAAAAGGCTAATTTAATTTCTCCCAATCTAACTTGGCTGTTAAGGACCAATCCTTGACAAATCATTCTTCCGCCAAGAAGTGGTTCTTGGCGTCCGAGAGGTCTTCCGTCAAGAAGTGGTTCTTGGCGACACCAAGAGATATCCCGTCAAGAAGTGGTTCTTGACGGCGGAGACGTTCACAAGGCTGTCGAGGACCATTCCTCGACAGCCACTATGCTATCATCTAAAACGCGAAGTTAACCGCCAACCGGTTTACATTATCAAAAACATCCATTTTAGAAAATGAATAATTGACCTCAACATTATAGCCGGAAAGCGATGTATTAACACCCGCTCCCATTGACCAGGAAGCGATATCCCTATTTGTTTGATATCCCGCTCTCAAAGCTACCACACCAAGAAAACGGTACTCGGCGCCAATATTCATTCTTTCCGAATATGAGTTTGAATGGAGAAAATCTACCGCAAATGTAAGCGCGTCCTCTTTCGAATCAGTAATAAATTGGAGCAGATCAATTGCGGCACCAAGTGTAAAAGTTAATGGAAGTTGTTCATCAACAGCTTCTCTCTTAAGATTAGAAGCGAAATTTCTAATCGCCATTCCAAAGCGGAAATCTTTGTAATCGGTATTGTAAAGTACACCGGCATCAAACACAAATTTAGCGGCATTATTCTCTCTGGATGAACCATCATAAAATGAATTGCTACCTAAATTTTGTCCTGCATACCGAATGTTTCCCCCAATCGAAAACTGTGTACTAATTTGTCGCGCATAAGAAATACCAAACGAATAAGCGCCAACATTATCTATCAACCCGGTTTCAATATATCCATCGGGATAGGATGACAATTGCGATGGATGCGCCAATCGTGTTCCAATAATATTTCCATAATCAACACTCAGCAAACTAATGCCCACTGTTCCTAATTCTTCAAGATTATAGGTAACCGCGCCTGCTAAATATTTAATATCGGCAATCCACTGAGTGTAATTAAAAGTAACATCAAACGGGGTTTTGCTTCCAGCAATTCCCGCTGGATTATAAAATATTGCATCCGAATTATTCCCAACCGCAAAATAGGCTTCCCCCATTGCGCTGGCTTTTGGTGATACACTCACCAGTTGAAAATTCATTGTACTCTGAGCGAGTTTATTAATGCCAACCTGTGCATTAATAATGTTCACACAAAAAAGAAGAACCGCGGCGGTTACAAATATTTTTATAGTTTTCATTTCAAAGTTCTCCTTAATATTAGCGAACAATTATAAATTTCTGATAAGAGTGCTCGCCGCTTGGTTTTTGAAACACCGCAATGTAAACCCCGCTGCTTATAACTTGCTGGCTATCGGTAATCAGATCCCATTTTTCTGATCCATCATTTGTAACTTTATTATGATCAATCGTTTTGATTAAATCGCCATTCTCTGTAAATATTTTAATAGTGCATTCAGTCGGAAGATTCACAAAAAATAATAATCTGCCGTTACTCGAGCCATAAGCCGACGCGTCATTAACGAGCGGATCATTAATGTTATATGGATTAGGTACAATTCTAACTCTTGTTAAATCATCTTGCGGTTTAAATGGTGGACTTACATAATAAATATTCGGGACGAGTAATCTACTACTGTAAATTATTTTACCACGAGTTGTTGGATCGGCAGTTAAATCATTTTGATTTATTCGAGCTTTCGATTGAACGTAATAATAATAACTTGCCTGCGGAACTAAACTTTTATCTTTATAAAAATGAACTGCGGCTTTATCGTTAGCATCCGAATCATAAACCGGTTCATAATAAACTGTATCTACATTTGATACTTTACGCATAATTCTATAACCGGCAAAGTTTGGCATCTTTTCGGCATCCGGGCAGGACCATGTTAATTCAGTTCCATCCGGATATGCCGCAACTTTTAAATCAATTGGTGGCGGGGGAGCTTGTGGTATTTTGTAGTTGTTATCAAAATTCCATTTTGCTCTGTATGCAGAAAGCATTACAGAATCTATTCCGGAACTTAGCCATCTATTTTTTCTTATTTCATATTCATCATTGGTTGGAAATACAAAATTAGTAGGAAGCCATCCCGTAACCGGATTTGGCATATTCTGCGGTTCTTCCTTTAATGTTTTTCTTAATGCTTTTTTCCCAACTTCATTCGCCTTTTCCAAACTAATACCGGCAAATCCCGAAGCATATACAATTCTTATTTTTTGTCCCGGCTTTAATTCTTTATAGGGACCAAAAACGATATGCATCAATGATTGATTACCTTGTGAAATACCGCTGGGATATTGGGAAAAATCAGCTACCCCCAACTCATCATTATTTAATCCATGAAGTGTATTTGGAAAAGCATTACCTTTAATTGGATATAGTTTTGAAAACTCTCCTCTAATTGCCCAAAATGTTGAACCGCCATTTCCGCCAAATTCATCTTCTGATGGAGAATAGGGCATCTTTGTATCGTTGCCGATATATGTAATTCTTGGTTGAAGAAAATCATCAACATCTTCGGCTGAGTTTGCATAGGCGTTCTTAGATGCATGTAGAATTGAAACGAAGTGCATTTTATTGCCGGTTAATCTTCCCCCCTGGTTAATTGCAGGAGCTCCCATTTGATCTCCCGGACGGTTAGGGTCATCCGCGCTGTATTCATAAAACACTCTAAGTTTACCCGGTACTTTACCTCCTGCAAAAGTTAATAATGTATCTGCAGGTCTTCCTCCATGATAATGTTGCCAGGTAAGGGAGGGATTAAATGCTTCGTTATTTGAGGGAGCTGGATTTCTTCCATCCGAAAAAATTGTGTTTATCATATTTGAGGTCATTAGTATATAAACATCTTTATAGGTGGAATCTTTATGCTGATTAGTAAATTCAAAATCATAAATCATATAATTATCATTATAATTTTGACCCCACGCCATAATTTTTCTTTTAACTGTAATGTCATAAATATATCTGTTGGTCACCTCAACAATATGATCATAAGTTCCGCCGGAAAATTTTGTAGGATCCAGCCGCGTCTTCGCATCATAAACATCATAAGTATTCTTTGACCCCACAATATTCTGTGCGGTATAAGGATATCTCACAAAGCTGGTCATCGGAACTTCAACTTTTCTTCCATTCGGAAAATATGTTTGATCAATCAAATCGAATACAGCAATAGTATCATTTTGCCTTAGCGGATCCGTTTCAAATGAATTGAAAAAATACCTTGTTGCGATCGAAAAACCCGCGCCTACATTCGCTTGTCTGTATTGTCCTCTCATTATAGTTAAATCATAATCATTCGGGAAAAAACTGGGTGCGGCGAAATTACTTCCACTGCTTCCGTTATCTGTAACACCAATCCACATTTTCCCCATTTTCATTCTTGCGATATTTTGAGAATGAACCATACTTGTGGGAATAATGAATAATATAATAAGCAAGAGCAGTAACAATCTTTCAATTGTTGTGCTTATTAATCTTGTTTTTATGATATACATTTATTTCTCCGCAATTAAATTTTTATATGAATTAAAATTCTACCCGCATACCAAACCAAATATCGCGCGGTTGTGAAAAGAGCCAGAATGAATTATTGGGATTGTTGATGTATGGTTTATCATCCGATCTCAAATCACCAATTTTATCGTTGCCACCAATGTATTGTCCTGGATTCTGCTCTCTTAATCTATCATACGCAGAAGAATTGTAAATGGGAAGTTTTAATGACGCCATATAATTTTGGAAGTCGGATCCGCCAAGTCCTTCGGTATAAGGATAATCAGTATGGATTTGACTAACCTTTATATTAAATAGATTATTTATATCGAGGTAAAATGAAGTAGTAACTCCGGCAATTTTAACGGCTTTAGTTAATTTCAGATCAATCATATAATATGTAGGCCAGCGTGGTAAATCTCCCACGTGTTGAAGCCCGAGTGGATTCCAAGTATTTTGACTAACATAATCGCCTGCTCTCCATGTGGCAAAGATAGACATTGACCAGCCGCCGAGAGGATATTCTCCAAAAACTTCTGGACCGGTTGTTTCCGGAAGTCTGAATGTAATGTTTGCATTAAATGAAGGTATCGGGAGGGCTTTTGTTTCCTGTCCTTGATACTGATCTTGTTCAACATCAACCGCAATTTCTCTAATTGTTCTAATACCTGTATAACCGGTTTTCTTGAGCATATATTCAAAATTCAACCAACCTGATATCCAGCTGTTATCGTTTTTGGCAAGATTAATTTCGAGTCCTTGAATATCCTGATATTGATTATTCAATTGCCCGCTGTAACTAATTCCTCCGGATGCGCTAACATAATCAGCATCTCCGGCCTGTCCCGTTACATCCTTTGAATATCCGGATATAGATAATATATAGCTGTCAATAAAGTTGTATGCAATTCCCAACTCATACTGTATTGTTCTTGGCGGCTCGAGATTAGGATTGGACATGTCGTAAATACCATTTTTAGTGTAACGATATCTGAATTGATACATTGTGTAGTAGGGAGGATTGGATCTGAAGTGACCATAATTAAAATAAAATTTAGAATTAACGGTAACCGGGAATGATATTCCGAGGCGCGGACTAATAGTCCAATAATTTTTTACTGGTTGTAAAAAACCAGGATTAGCCGCTTCATATCTATTCCAAACATCCCATATATACGAATTACCCGCAGCTAAGTAATCGAACAACCAGGTACCAATTGTATCTATTGGAAGATACGCTTTACTGTATGGATCTGATGGCCATCTTCCGCCACCGCCATAATAATAATCTGCACGCAACCCAATGTTCGCAACTATCTGATTATAGTTTATCTGATCTTGTATATATAATCCGGTTTGGCTCGGCCAGCGGTGGTAATTAAATTCATAAGTATTATAAGGACCCGATTGATTCCACTTTTGCCAAAGCTTATGGTTGATATCAATGTAGTTATATTCAATTCCACCTTTCACATAGTTATTATCATCTACTTGAGAGGCAATTTCTAATTTTGCACCAAATTGACTTACATGAGAGTTATCATATAAATCCCCTTCTTTGCTTCTAAATCTTCGTGGAACTCCGGGTAGTGCATCATAACCGGGATATTTGTAACCATCAACTGTATTTGAAGATGCGAATTGTAATTTTCCATAAGGCATCTCTGTAACAGGGAATGGACCAAACCGTGTAATTACTGTGTTGTCTCTGTTATCTCCTACATTAGAATTATTTTTAATACTTAGATAACTGAGAGTAAATTCTAAATATGTTCTCTTGCTCAACAATTGATTTACGGAAATACCATTCATCAATGTTGTTTGTGAAAGAATTGGATAGAATGGAGGATCATACCAATAATATCCTGGTCCAGAAGAACCTTCTGAGGCACGATACATATTTCTAACATTATTGATCGGCATAAAGCCCCCGGCATTTGCAGCATTTGGAGCATCTCCAAATGCAGGCCTTATAGGACTAAGACCAATCTGTCTTTTCCACAATGTGTTATATGTTACTGAAGTCCCTTCAAAAGGCGTTGCTTTTATAGTTCCCAAAGTTGTGTAAGTTTTCTGACTCTTCAATTCGAAGGGCATTACATAATGTTGTTCGGCTGAATTATTGGAAATATAAAAAGTAGCATCACCGAGAGCTTTTCCGATAAATGGAATCGGTCCGCCAAATCCGCCATCAAAATTCCAATCGTAATTTTCTTCAACCATATGATGAGCGGCAAATGCGGCTTTCTGATCTGCCGGTACATCGTAATAACCAATTTGTTGTTTTAAATCTGCGGGAAGTCTTGCCAAAGCGTCATAATCCGGTATTGCCATATGCATCCAATGGGCAAGTAAAAATAAATCCATTGCACTCGCTTGATTTTCGGGAGTCTTGCCAGTATTATAATTTTTCGCCATCGTAATCCAACCTTGAAAAGATGCAGATTGAGGATGCTGTGCCTGCATATATGGATCGTTTGCCCAAACTGTAGCCGGACCAACAAAAGCAATATTAGGATCGAGGTAGGCATTCAATGCATCATTATAGGGATCATAAAATGAATCACCAAATCTTTTCATGTGTGTATTGTTTCTCTGTAAACTAAATGTTCCTTTGTATCCCTCTTTAGAACCACTTTTTGTAGTAATATTAATTAATCCGGATCTGAAGTTTCCATACTCGGCATTATATCCACCTGAGAGTAAAGAAACTTGATCAATCGCGCTCATTGGAATTGATGTTTCGGCATTTCCAACAGCGGCATTATTATATGAAAGCCCATTTATCATTGCGCCGGTTTGATCTGAGGATCCCCCTCTAATGGTTAAGAATCCATTACTCTCTGAAATACCCGGCATTTTCTGTAGGAATGCGTTAATCTGTCGAACTCCCGATGCATCTTTCAGCTGTTCAGATGATACAACCATTTGAGTATTTGATACTTCTTTATGCAACTCATCTTTTTGCGCGGTAACAACTATCTCCTGTCCTTGAATCATTGATGACTGCAAATCAATCTTTAAATTTGTTACTCTATCGGCAGATACAACCACATCGGGAATTATCTGAGTCGCGTATCCAATCATTGAAACCTGCAGAGTATATGTTCCTACTGGTACATTTATAATAATAAATTTCCCATCGAAATCGGTTGCGGCACCAAGATAAGTATCCCTTAGAACAACATTCGCCCCGAGCAATGCTTCACCTGTTTGTGAATCTTTTACTGTTCCCATTAATCTGCTTCTAACTTGCGCGTTGGTAATTCCACTTGCAGATAGAAGGAGCAATAACATCAAGATGCTTGATATTTTCATAATAAAGTTATTTCGATGCATCTCTTCTCCCATTAATATTATTTTTATGAGACTACTTTATAAGAATCATTTTTTTTGTTTGAATATACGATCCCGTTTTTAACGTGTAAAAATAAACACCGCTGGATGTTGTAACGTAATGATCTAATGAAAACTTTATCTTATAATTACCCGACTGCTGAATTGTATTTACAAGTGTTGTTATTGTTCTACCTAAAATATCAAATACTTTTAGATCGACATGACTTGCTACTGATAATTGATAACTGATTGTTGTTTCCGGATTAAATGGATTGGGATAATTTTGAAACAATGTAAAGTTTTGAGGAACAAGATTTTCCTCCACGATTGTGGTAACTGTTCCATCAATTAATCCATTAAGATATAATTCAAGATTTGTATAACCACTCTCAGTAACAATTTTTCCATCCTCAGGATCATTGGGATTAAGACTTTTGGAGATTTCATAGTAATCGGGCATTCCATCAACATCAGCATCTAGTGCAGCTGCGGATGAATTTAAAATAGGCCATCCTCCAACTTCTATTTGTGAATCTATAATTCCTTTGCCCCCGTTTCTATATGTTGCCCCATACCGAGCTGTTCCGGTTCTCGTTTCTTCTAAAATTCTTTCATCGATAGAATCTCTTTTAGGAAAATTGGCTCCCGCTTTATTTAAAACTGATTGAAATGCTTCCTCCGCTGTCTCAATTCCAATTGGTTCATACGGAAATGGTTGTGACATTTTTTTCTCCGTAATATATGCGGCTCTGCTTCCCTGAACTCCACCGACCCAATTATTTGCAGTTACATTTGGAAATCCCTCAACAAAATTACCATCTATGTAAAATCTTGCCGCTGTATCGTATGGTTCAACAATTCTATAAAGTTTACCACTTGATGATGAAGTTGCGGGACCAGACTTATAGTAATTTGCCACAATATTGATTTTACCTTTTTCCCCGCCATATGCGCTATTATCGCCCCAATTATAAATTACATTATTTCTAAAATCTGTATTAACGCATGTTGTTGTTTCGCCGCCGGCAAATCGTGGGTTTCTGCTTGAATGATGGGCTAATAAATTGTGATGAAATGTTGCGTTGATTCCTCCCCAAATTCCACCATAACCATGATTCCCTTTTGAGTGAACCGACTTATATAAGCTTTCGCTAATAATGCACCATTGCATTGTAAAGTTTTGATTGCCGTAAAATGATGCGGCTTCATCAACAGACCAACTCATTGAACAATGATCAATTATAATATTTTTTCTGTTTCTTCCCCAGATAGCATCACTTTCAACTTTGTATAAATCACCTAATCTAAATCGAAGATATCTTATAATAATATTATCGGCACTAACTTGCACCGTATTACCGGCAATACAAATACCATCACCTGGAGCTGTTTGTCCGGCAATGGTTAAATCTCCTCTCGAAATATTCAAACTGGATTTCAGAAATATCGTACCTGAAACTTTGAAAACAATTGTCCGTGCACCAGTTTGGTTTACCGCGTATCTAAAACTTCCGGGATTATTATGATCATCTAAAGTTGTTACTTCATAAACTTTACCGCCTCTACCACCAGTTGTAAATTTTCCAAAACCTTCGGCACCAGGAAATGCCAATTGCTGTGCAGTGGTGATCGAATCATTAATAACTATTAATAATAATAGAATTATAGTTTTATTTATTCTTCGCAAATATCTCCCAAACTAATTATGCTTAACTTAAACGCTAACTTAATTTATGGAATATGATACCTTTTTGTCAAGTATAAACCTCGGAGTCTTATGAATTTGGGCCTAAATAATTCAATATTGCTATTATTTCATCAAAATCATTTTCTTAACTAACGTATGGTTATCGACTTGTAATTTGTAAAAATAAACGGCGGAAGAGAGTGAAGAGTTTGCCCGCAATTGGCGGGTTAAAGTGGAATGTGACCCCGAACTATTAATTGAGAATTTGACATAATAAATTCCTGCCTGCTGCGTTGAGTTTACAAGGGTTGCAATTTCATTGCCAACAATATCAAATATTTTTAGTGTAACATTGCTAACCGATGAGAGCTCATAACTGATTGTTGTTTCCGGATTAAATGGATTTGGATAATTCTGAAGTAGTGAAAAACCTGTAGGCAATTTTTCTTTTTCAATAATATTTGTTGGTGCTTGATATTCAAAAGCGCCAAGATCGGGCGCTTGACCAGTAAATGGCAAACCGACATCTGTTCCCGCATCAATTAATCGTGAACCGGCTGATAATTTTAAAAATTTTAGATCAGGTAAACTGCCATCAGGTTTTCTTGGTCCGCGCACACCTGTAGTATCAATACTCTCAAAATCACTCTCTGTTACAGCAGGAACCATCATCCATGAATTTGTTTTTTGCTCTGCGAATGTTCCTAGCGCAACACCAAACCCAATAACCGCGTTATTAATAATAGAAACTACTTTACCAGTATTGGGAGCTAACATAATTGAGAAGTTTGTTCCATTTCTATATGCAGAAGAATTATGAATAATCATTGAACCACGATTATTATTTTGATCGTATCCCTTAACTCGATTATCGAATGCAAGACAGTTTTTCAATGTCATATTATGCATCAGCATTTTATCATCACTGCCCCCCATTTTAAATCCATTGCCATTACCGCTACTTGGACTCCCACTTTTTAAATATCCATTACTAAAGCACCAGCTATTTTCAATTATTGTAGAGACATCATTAGCTCCTCTCATGTAACCATCCCAACCATCATCACTATTCTGCCAGGCTCGGCACCCATAAAAATAATTATTTGTACCAACGTCCAATTTTGGGGCAAAGCCGTCAGCATTACCATGGTTTGGATCGGCATTAAAATAGGAATCGCAATTGATAATATTGTTATTTGAAGCGCCTGAGGCTAATTGTAATCCGGTATCTCTATTTTCAAAGAAGGAACAAAATTCAATTATATTATTTGATCCGCCGCTGATAATCATTCCGTTATCGCCGGCACCTTTAATATCCAACCCCTTAATGTGCCAATAATTCGCAGAAAGATTAATCCCTCGATTACTACTACTAAACGCCATTGATGAAAAATCTAATAACGCTCTTTCATTTTGATAACCAAATAAATATAGTCTTGCGTCTGCTGTTCCCGATTTTTGAATTCTTATTGTTGTATTTAATTTATAAGTACCGCCACGGATAAATAAGGTATCCCCCGCAACAGCTTTTGTAATTGCAAAAGAAATGGTTAGAAACGGTGAATTTATGGTGCCATCATTTGCGTCAGAGCCCGTTGATGAAATAAAATATGATTTTGAGAATACTGTGGAATTGGTCAGAATCAGCAACGCAAATAGAATGGTGATTAGTGTTCTACTTGAATAGGATGTATAAATATTTATGGAAAATCGTTTCATTAATTCCTCTTCAACTTTAAGAATTTTTTATTGAGTTGCCGGATGAGTAATTAGAATTTTAATGCGGAATTCAAGCAGAAATAGCCGGTTCTTCTTATCTGAAAAACCGGCTTTAAATTTTATTTCATTAACACGGCTTTTATTGATTTAACAAAATTATCTGCGTGCAATTGTATAAAATAAATTCCACTAGCAAATGATGAAATATTATCTGCTGAGTTCCACCTAATGTTGTGTACACCAGCCGGCAATTCATTATTTATTAATGATGATACTTCTCTTCCGAGATGATCATAAACTCTTAATTGTACAAAAGAACTTTTGGGTAATGAAAAATTAATTGTTGTGCTTGGATTAAATGGATTTGGGTAATTTTGATTTAATGAAAACTCTGTTGGAATAATTTCCTCTTCAACCGAAGTACTTACAAATTTTGTTACTGTAATATCATCAAGATCAACATCTCCAGTACCTTTACCTTCTAATCTTATTCTATTGGTGGCCTTGTCATTAATTGCAACTTCGATACGCTTACACTGCTCAGTCCCATTAATTGTTGTTACAATTTCCCAGGTCAATCCCTCATTATCTGATTTGGCAACCTCAATAATTCTATTAGTTCCTCCTCTTCCTTCAACAAAAGAAATAACACCCGCACCATCTAATAGACTAGGAGTAATAATTCCTCCACCAAATCCTTTCGCGACATCTACTTTTAAAAGTCTCAGAGTTCTTCCCTCAGCGTCGCATCTATTTGAACCGCCGCGATATGCCAATCTTGCTTTCCAATAACCACTAGAAGAATTGACTTCGGTATATTCCTGAGGTGCTTCACTACTTGTCCCGGTCAATCTTCCTTCAAGCGTGTCATCATTCCATTTTTCAGTAAAGTATTCGTTCTGGGCAAACAGATTTCCCGAAATAAATAATCCTGTAATAAAGAGAATTGTAAAAAATCTTTTCATGGTCTCTCCTATTTTAATAAACATTAATTCTAATTTAATCCAGACGCTCAAATGATAATTCTCCCACTATAAGAGCACAATTTCATTGAGTTTGAGAAAAATTCAAGCTAATTAATTATTGCTTAACTTTAACGGTTAAGCTACTAACATTTTGATTTATTTTCAAGAAAAAAAGGATTCCCCTCAATTTATTGACAAAAAAGCCAACTTCTATTCAAATTGAAAAATAGCTACAGTATCATTAATGCTCTAAAAAAAACGCAAGGATAAAATCATTATTTATCGGGAGCTCATTCAAATCCTAAAATCATTCATTACTAACCATACAATTTTATATTTTTGCTTCTTATTTAATGATAATATTGAGTTAATAATATAGAATGGAGGACAAATGAAATACCGTGAACTGGGGCGAACCGGCTGGAAAGTATCTGAGATTAGTTTTGGCGCCTGGGCTATTGGTAGTTCATGGGGTACTGTTGAGGATAAGGATTCAATCGCCGCTTTGCACAAGGCTTTAGATTTAGGGGTAAATTTTTTTGATACCGCTGACGTTTATGGAGATGGAAGAAGTGAGCGATTACTGGCGCAGCTAAAAAAAGAAAGAAAAGAAAAATTTTATATTGCTACAAAAGCCGGAAGAAAATTAAATCCACACATCGCTAAAGGATATAATAAAAATAACTTAACCAGGTTTGTTGAGATAAACTTAAAGAACCTGAATACCGACTGCATTGATCTGCTACAACTTCACTGTCCCCCGACCCAAGTTTATTATATGCCCGAAACATTTTCGGTTTTAGATGATTTAGTAAAAGAAGGTAAATTAAAATTCTATGGCGTTAGTGTTGAAAAAGTTGAAGAAGCGCTAAAAGCAATTGAGTTTCCAAATGTTCAATCGGTACAAATTATTTATAACATATTTAGACAGCGTCCGGCAGAATTGTTTTTCAATGAAGCTAAAAAGAAACAAGTAGGCATATTAGCTCGACTACCTCTTTCATCCGGAATGCTAACCGGAAAAATGACAAAGAAAACAAATTTTGAGGATGAAGATCATAGAAAATTTAATAGAAATGGGGAAGCATTCGACAAAGGAGAGACATTCTCCGGAGTTGATTATGATTTAAGTTTGGAAGTAGTTGAATTACTGCGTCCTTTGATTCCTCAAAATATCTCAATGACAAAATTTGCGCTAAAATGGATATTGATGAGTGATGCCGTAACGTGCGCCATTCCAGGAGCAAAGAATGTAATCCAGGCAGAGGAGAATTTCACAGTTTCCGAATTACCTCCGATATCCGATGATGTAATGAATACTATCCAAAATATTTATGTAGAGAAGATTAAAAAAACAGTACACCATTATTGGTAATTATAAAGATGAAAGAATTTTTTGAAACAATATTTTTACTGGCATCTATACAAGGGATACTCCTTTCAATAGCGTTGTATTTTAAAAAACAGAATCATTCAGCAAACATTTTTCTCTCAGTAGTAATATTTGCTTTGTCATTAGAACTTTTATCTTCTGTTTATTATTCTCTCGGATGGTATAGAACATACATTCATTTTTCTGGGTTTACATACCCGTTAGCATTAACATATGGTCCTCTATTCTATTTTTATGTTAGATTCTTAACCAAAGAAACTGAACATTTTCATTTGAAAAATTTTCTTCATTTTATACCTATCATATTTGTCTACTTAATTATGCTTCCCGTATTCATTTATCCAGCAGACAAAAAGCTTGCTTTTGTTGAAATGATGCTAGTTAACAAACAGTCATTAATATATGATATAATAGAAGCGTTTATGCCAGTTCAAGGCGTAATATACACGATTTTTGTTGTCGGGTTAGTCATGAAATACAACAATCGTATAAAAGAAAATTATTCGAATATTGAAAAAATAAACCTCGATTGGCTGAAATATTTAACATTCGGAATGATATTCTGCTGGTTGACTGTTGCAGTTTCAAAAATAACAGATTTTATTGTTGATGCAAACCAAAGCTTCAATATAGTGCTGCACACATCAATTTCAATAATAATTTACTCTGTCGGTTACCTAAATCTGAGTCAACCAGAAATTTTTATGAAAAGTAATGTAATAATGGACAAAGAGGAGACCCCGGTAAAATATAAGAAAAGCGGTCTTGATGATTTATCTGCGAATGAAATCGAACAAAAATTGATAGATGTTATGGAAAAGCAGAAGCCATATTTGAACAGCGAATTAACTTTAAATAAACTCGCCGAATTATTGGGAGTTTCAAATCATCATCTTTCTGAAGTTATCAATTCAAAACTGAACAGGACTTATTACGATTTTATAAATGAATATAGAGTGGAGGAATTCAAACAAAGAATTCATGATCCCGCCAACTCTAATTTCAGCATTATAGCTATCGCAATGGATTCCGGGTTTAATTCGAAAACATCATTCAACACTATATTTAAAAAAATGTCCGGACAAACACCATCACAATTCAGAAATTCAACGATTCAGCAAAACAATCCACAATAGAATAATAAGAATCACTACAAATAAAATTATTTTTGCCGCAAGTTCTTTCATATTATTTTTAGAATTCAAACTCTATTCCGAAAATTGGAAGCAATCCCCACATTTTTTCCTCGCGCTGCTTATTCTCTATTTCATCCCAGGCATAAGATGCAATATTATTCCTTGCATAAGCGTTCCAGACACTCAAATAGACAATTAATGTTGAGTTTTTGAAATGAAATCTTTTGTCAGTTCTAATGTTTAATGAATGGAAATCGGGTAGTCGCTCAGAGTTTATTCTTTCATCATCAAAGATACCCTTATTAGCAATAGTTGAGGCATTTATATCAAAAGGTGTAAATGGAGCGCCGCCGGCAAAGAGCCATCTGGCGGAGAATTCCCAACTATCATTTGGTTTATATCCCCCCTCAATTGCAAAAGTAAATTGATTATCGTAAATACGCTTATACCATTTGTTGTTTAAACCTCTGTATTCAGCTTTGGAGTATGAAGCGGCGACAAGGCCATAGAAATCTTCCGCTAACTTTTTTTGTACTGTTAATTCGATACCTCTACTTCGGGCTTCACCATTATCATTGAGTGAAGAGTGCGTTAAAAATAAATTTTCCTGGACAGCTTGATCGAACAGAAACAATGAAGGCTGTGAGGGATTCATCGGAAAATTAAAGTATTCTTTGCTATATGCTTCTAAAGTTAGTCTTGTGCTTTCGGATAAAAGATGATTTAAACTAATCACGGCATGCACAGATTTAGGATTCTTCAAATTTGAAAACTCATTTTTCTGAATTGTAATTACTGCAGGAATATTTTGATAATAATAGCCATATGAGCCGGTCAATGAAGTTAACTGATTGAACAAGTAAGTAGCAGAAATACGGGGAGAAATTGTTGTAGCTTGATTGGCTGAGTAATAATCGGCTCGAATATTAGGCCTGATAATTAACTTGCTGAATGGATGCCACTCTAAACTTGTAAAAGTACCTACAATAAATGAGTTATTTTGTTTGTCGAGGTTTAAAGCTTCAGTTCTATTCCCCATTAAATCTTGATACTCATTATAAAACTGATTGTATTTTGCAGAAAATCCTTTGTATTCAAATCCAAAGTTGAGATTAACATGGGATGATAAAATTAAATTATTGCTGTTGCGCAATTTGAATTCATGTTCATCTGATAAATTATTAAGAAGTAATTTCGCATTATGTGTTTGAAAAAATCGGCCATCGGTTTTAGCGAAAGTGTGAGAGATTGATGTATTCGAGTATCCAAGAGTTCCCCATAGCCGCCTCCAATTAATCCCGATTGTATTTGTATAATACTTGTAATCAATAAATACGTTATTATGATTTTCCGCGGCATCTTTTTGATTCATCTTTTGTTGATCGTAAGAGAATATATCAATTAACGAAAGTTTATCGTTTTCAGAAATATCATAAACAACCTTCCCTTGAACATCACTGTAGATCGGTAGCCCAACATTTTCATTCATCAGATCAAGAATAAAATCAAGATAACTTCTTCGAGCGGATATAATAAACGACCCTCGTCCGGAATTGATTGGTCCTTCAAAAACTCCCCCAAAACCCTGCATGCTCATATCAAGCTGAACATCCGTTGTACTTCGATTGCCTTCACGGAATTTTATATCCATAATAGAAGATAGTTTATTGCCATAGTTTGATCCGAATCCGCCACTGTAGAAATTTACATTATCAATCAAATCTACATTTATAATTCCAATAGGTCCTTCGCTCGATCCCTGCACCGGAAAGTGATTAATATTAGGAATTTCTATATTATCAACAAAGAAACCATTCTCTACTGGACTACCACCTCGAACGATCAATGAGTTTTTTGTATCATTAATTTTTGCAAGCGAAGGAAGTCCAAAGATTATTCTGCTCACATCACCACCAGCACCTGGGGCTCTTCTTATCTCTTCAAATGAAAATGAAACAGCGCTTAATTGCTGCTGTTGAGTGTTATTAAAATATCCCCCTGTAACTTCCACGGTTTGAAGATCTATCATTACCGATTTCAGTTCTACATTTACATAAGTAATTCTATCAGAACGAATGATAATATCGGGAATGACTATTTTTTCATAACCGATAAATGAAAAAACAATGGAGTAACTACCAATTTTTAATTGAGGAATCTCATACTCTCCGTCGAAATTTGAGGATGTTCCAATCAAAGACTCTTTTATGATAACATTTACACCAGGAAGAGATTGCTTGGTCTCAAAATCCACAATCTTTCCTTTAATGCTTCCCAAGTAATTCTCTTGTTGTGAAATAGTTTTTGAATGATTACCAAACATGATTACCAATAAAAAAACAATTACGAAGTGTTTCATTTTTTCCTCTTGTTTTAGTCTGGAACAAAAAACGCAATAAAAAGGGGGGAAATCGCTCCACCCGATAAGTCAGAACCATTAACTTAGGTTCGAACCGCCCGGAAAGCACTCAAACAACTGAAAATTGTGGATAATTTCTGAGAAAAGAAAATATCTTTATATATTTGAATCAAGACAAAAACTCTTTTTCGAATAAGATCATTTGAAAGGAAGAATGAATAATATAAAATTAGAATTACTTTCTCCCGCAAAGGATTTAGAGTGTGGAATTGCCGCTATTAATTGTGGTGCCGATGCCGTATATATTGGAGCACCAAATTATGGCGCGCGAGTCGGTGCCGGAAACTCAATTGAAGATATTGAACAACTAGTTAAATTTGCACATAGATTTTGGGTTAAAGTTTATGTTACTGTTAATACAATATTATTCGATGATGAACTTGAGGAAGCACAATCCTTAATAAATAAATTATATGAGATAGGGGTAGATGCTGTAATATTTCAAGATATGGCACTTCTCGAAATGGATTTGCCTCCAATCCAACTTTACGCTTCAACCCAAACACACAATTATGAAATTGAACGAATTAAAATTTTAGATGAAGCCGGAATTAAACGCATTATTCTTGCCCGTGAACTTACAATTGATGAAATAAAAGAGATCAAAAAAGAAATAAAGGCGGAGCTGGAATTTTTTGTTCATGGTGCTCTGTGCGTAAGTTTAAGCGGACAATGCTATATGAGTCACGAATTAACCGGACGAAGCGCGAACCGTGGCGAATGCGCGCAAAATTGCCGCATGCCCTATTCACTAATTGATTCCAAAGGCAAAACTTTAATTGAAAATAAACATCTACTTTCACTTAGAGATTTAAATCTTTCAGAGTATTTAAATGATCTTGTAAATGCCGGTATTACCTCTTTTAAAATTGAGGGACGGCTCAAAGATGCCTCGTATGTAAAAAATATTACCGCGTTTTATCGTGCGCAACTTGATGATATAATAAAAAATAATCATCAATATGAAAAAGCATCATCCGGTTATTCGGTAATTTCCTTCGAACCGGATCCAGAAAAAACATTTAACCGCGGCTATACTTCTTATTTTATAAATGATAGGGGGGATAAAGTATCTTCGCATGATTCTCCTAAATCAACGGGCAAATATCTTGGTAAAGTAACCGAAACTGGAAAAGAACATTTTATTATTGGTACATCCGAAAAGATTACTAATGGCGATGGGATCTGTTTTTATAACCAGTTAGGAGAACTTCTCGGTATGAACGTAAATCGCGCCGAGGGACAAACTATCTTTACTAAAGATTTATTGGGGATAAAAAAGGGAACAAAAATTTACCGCAATTTCGATCATGCATTTGATAAAGAATTAAGTAAAGAAAGTTATCGTAAAATAAGTGTTGATGTTTTTATTGAAGATTCGGAGACGGGAATTTCAATTCAAGTTGTTGATAGTGATAATGTTTCCGTAAAAATAAATTTTGATGTAAACAAGGAGATTGCCGAGAACCCGATCCACTCTATGGAGAATATTAAAAAGCAGTTTTTGAAAAGCGGCGATACTATCTTTTCGGTAAATGAGGTTCATATTACAATGAATCAAATTCTTTTCTTTCCTGTTAAACTTTTAAATCAAATGAGAAGAACAATTTTAAATGAACTTGAAAACGAAAGATTAAAAACCAGAAAAATTGATTTACGGGATAAAGAACTTTCAACAACACCACTAAAAAATATTAACCCTAATAATAAATCGGCTTCACAAGATCAATCCATTGATTATAGATCAAATGTTGTTAATAACTTGTCAGAAAAGTTTTATAGCAAACTTGGCTTCGAAAAAATTGAGCCTGGATTTGAAAAGCAAAAAGATTTTACGGGCAAAGTTGTTATGACATGCAAATATTGCATCAAAGATGAACTTAACTTGTGCCCTTTTGATACGGATAAACGGGTCGATGAGCCCCTATTTCTTGTAAATGAGAGTAGGAAATATCTGTTAAACTTTAATTGCAAGGATTGTTTAATGGAAATAATTGTTGCTTAATTTGAAATTTTACGTTTTATTTTAAACAATCAGACAATAAATAAATGAGGGGGAATGAAACCTTACATAAAAATTACTCTTGTCTATTTTCTATTTGGAAGTCTTTGGATATTTTTTTCAGATAGAATACTTCAATTGATGGCAGATATTCCCGATACACTTACACTGCTCCAAACATTTAAGGGCTGGTTCTATATAATAATTACATCGTTTCTTCTTTTTTTTATGATGAGATTCAATTACGAAAAGAAACTCTCCCAGGAGAAAGAAAAGATTGATCTCTTCTATTCAACAATGAGAGCTGTTCATCATATTTTGAATAATTTCTTAAATAAAATGCAGTTTTTTAAATATGCCGCAGAGGAAAGTGGAAATTTTAAAGAGGAAGTTCTTGCGGAGTATGATAGAGTGATTCAAGAGGCAAGCCAGGAAATTCAAAAATTAAGCGCTATAAATAATATTACCAAAGATGAAATTCAAAAGACTGTTTTTGACCAGGCTAAATTTATTAATAGTGAGAAATAAATATTATTCCTTTTCCACTTTCTGTAGTTCATATGAGCGGTCTTTAGAAAAATCAATTTTACCGAATTCCGAATTTTCAGGTAAAATCATTTTAAATTCATAAACCGGCATAATTTCAACTAACGCAGTCTCAAATCTGCAATTGAGCAGATGTCCCCCTTTAGTTTTATCGCCCGATATAAAATGTAAATGATAGCCGGGGACATTAACTCCCTTCATGTAATCGGGCAATCTAAATCCTATAAGATTCCCCATTTGATCACTCCACTCAAATACCGGTTGGGTTTTAGTTACTTCAGCTAATTTTTTGTATGGCCTCTCCTGCAAAGGAACCGTTCTGGTTTTTATATAAGAATAGTTCCCCGATATTTTAACTGCATAAGGAATATTGAGATTAGTAATTAATGAATCGATTTTAGATTCTATTTCAGTAAGATTACTGTTTGTAAAATACCATGATTTTATTGACTTAAAATTTACAACGGAGGCGAATGGAGAAGTATTGTCCCCTTCAGCAGAGTATAATTTCCCATCCGATTTGAATTGATACGCGATTCCATCAAACACAATCATCTCGCCATCAAGTTTGTCGAAAGTGCCAATTCCAAAGTTTCCAAACTCAAGCAGTTTTGTCACCGAAATAACCCCATCGTAATGCCCGGCTAAAAGAGCATCTATTGTTGAAACTTGGGTTAATTGTTGGCTATATCCAATTTGTTGCACACATAGAACAATTAAAAATATAATTTTCTTCATACCGGCAAGCTACTTTCTTATAATTAGATTGAAAAATATTAATCAATATAAGTCATTTTAAGTTTATTCTTAAATGCAGAATTCTCAAGATTTTACCAATCCTAATTCTAAATGAGCTAACAGCCATAATAGTTGATGGCTGAAAAAAATATAGATGTGTATTTTTTTGTACACTAATATCTTGTTATTGGTCATCATCAAAATAAAATTGCTTTTATAAGAATAATTGAACTCATTTTTTTGGCACCTTCTTTGAACTAAATACTAATCAAAAAAAAATGGTGATTGTATGAAACGCTATCTCCTATTTGTACTAATTCTTGTAGTTACCGCCGGATGCTCATCGGGACAATTATACAAGGTTGATCCACTTGATGAAAAAGAACTTTATAACGGCAGAGAGATTGTTACAAAAGAATCAGAGAATTCAATTGTGAGTGTTGAATTTGACGGCCTATCTGAAGGGCAATTTATATTTTATGTTGATGTGCAGAACCTAAACAACCAGCCAGCAATTATCGACCCCGCAGAAATATTTGCCGAGGCATTACAATCCGATTTACTAAGCAATGATCACCGCTTTCCGATATTTAATGCTGTTAATCCCGAAAATGAAATTGACGCCATTAATAAAGGGATTAAATCAAGAAAGACATTTCATGAAATTGCTACTGGAGCTAACGCAGCATTTACTCTTTTAAGTATAATTGGAACATTAGCCGATAATAACAGCAGGAATGACGGTCACAAAATAATTCATAAAGTTGGGCGATGGGCAGATGTTCAAATTAGAGAAGAAATTGATTATGATGCGTCGATGAAAGAGATGGAAACAAAGAGAGAATTTTGGAGAAACGAAGCATTGCGACTAACCGAGCTTGAGCAGGATGAAGTAATTGGCGGACTAATATTCATTCCTTTTAATCCAAAGGTAAAATATTTGCGGGTTGTAGTGCCGGTAGAAAAAGAAGATTTTGAATTTTTCTTTAAAGTTGTGAAAGTGAACTAGTCGATATTTATAAAACGTTTTTTACATCTTTGATAACTAATACATAGTCATTTGAATTTGACTGCTGACCAATTATTTCTCTAAAAATATGAAATGAATTATGAAAAGATTTGACTTATGATTTATGGTTGAACTTACAATTTTGATAAGAATCTGATTTTTATCATATGCCTTTGTGAGATAATCATTTCCCCTTTTTACACAACTATTTTCTAAAAAATAGATACTCATGAAGAAATGGAATTATCGCTGTTTTAAGTCCTTCAACATATAATTCCTTTCTACTCATCACACCATTAGTAAAAAATGATATTGCCCCTCCCCGCTGTTTTGTATTTTGCTCATTCATAATTTCATCCATTACATGCCCGAGTTCTTTTCCCTTCAATAATTGACTAACAACTTTTTGCGGAAGCTCAAAGCCGGGTGATAATCCGAAACCGGTCTTTCCATCTTTGTTCATCACGCACATACAGCCATACGCAAACCACTTATTAAATAATAGAGATATTCCCCCCTCGATACCCACAAAATATTCCGCACTCAAATTTTCTTTTATATTAATGTTTAGCAGGTTGTTAGTTCTATTCAACGCTCCTTGAAATGTCTGATCACCAGTCGGCTGATTCGGCACTTCCGATTCCACCTCAATTCCCAACACTTCAATATTTTTAAAGTAATGGGAGAATGCTTCTTTCACAGCATCGATTTTTACGGGATTTAATGAACCGACTAATATTTTCATTTGCCGAAAAAGAATTTAATAGGTAGATGTGCCCTTTTTGCCCAGGCGGCTTCATTATGAGGAGCTTCATTATCAATGTGAATGAATAAATTTTTTCCCTCCTCAAATCCTTTTGACTTTAATATGGTAATCATTTTATCAACACCAGGTTGAAGAACTTTTTCGAGATCAATGCCTCCATTATCGATATAAATCATTAACTCGTTATTTATCGAATTATCTTTTTCAACAATAATTGTGTAATCAAAATCTCTATACCTAAACGCTGGTGAAAAACATGCTGCCTTCGAAAATACTTTTGGATTTTCCCAAGCACATATCATCGAGATCAATCCTCCCATTGAAGATCCTCCAACCGCTGTATTATGAGCATCAGTTAATGTTCTATATTCATTATCAATAAATGGTTTGATGTTTTCAATTATTAAACGAACATATTTTTTACCGAGATCCGTGTTACTATACTCAATACTTCGGTCTTCGGTGTTGTTGATTCCAACAATTATAAATGGCTCAATTTCACCAATACGAATTAAGCTATCGGTGGTTTCATCAACCTGCCAATCAATAAAAGTATTGGAAGTTCGGGGATCAATCAAATTTTGTCCATCATGCATGTAAAATACGGCGTAACGTTTTGATCTGTTTAATTCATAACCTGGCGGTAACCAAACAAATATATCCCGGGGCTTTAATCCATCCATCACAAAATTTTTATGATATTTAACAGTTCCGGTTATTTGTCCCCTAACTTTGAAATTAAAATTATTTCGCCAGTTTAATATTGTTAAAAAGACTGTTGTATCATTATTTACCACTAGCACATTATTCTGCATAATTGTGGAATCACTTGCCAGCGCTTCAGTTCCCCAGCTTCCTTGTGTAAATTTATATTCGAGTCTTGTACCTTTTTCAAAGAAAAATTCTTTATTCCAAATATTATTCCCAATCTTTCTAAGTTCAACTCTATCTGCGCGCCAGCTACCAAATTCGGGATGATTACCGGCTACATAAATTTTTGCAGTATCAGGCAGATTTGGAGATATAACTTCTAGTTTTACTTTGACTGTTTGAGCGTGTACCGATACTACAGTTATAAGTACGATTAATAAGCTTGGAAAATATTTTTTCATTTTTTATCAACTTTAATTCGATCAAAAATTAGAACATTTAGTTAATAAATGCTATTCGGACAAGAATGTTAGAAATTTATTGTTTAGTTATATTCGGTAGAAATTTAAAAAGGTAACGTAGAATTAACCGCGTTACCTTTTTAATTAATATAATAATTTTAGAAGCTTACGATTGCCATAAAGTAACCCCATGAAGAGGAATCTTTTCCTCTTCTTTCCTTAAAAATATCTCCAGGCGAAAACATCGAAAAGCCCCCCTCAAAAGTTACGACTTCGTTGTATTTATAATTCGCAACAAGATCAATTTCAGTTCCAAATTGTTTTGTCTTAGCTCCGCTAATTAATGTATAATCTTCCATCGAATTAAAAAGATGAAAATGTAAACTCAATTTTAATTTTGACAATGGAGATAACCCGCCTTTAATTACTAAATCTGAAATTCCAAAACCGTAGGCATCATTCGGAAAACTCGTAAAATAATCCATGTATCCAAAAAATTTATGACCGGTACCATAAAGTGACGCGTATGACTTGAATGTATTATCCGCAATATTATCGTCTCCGCTTGCGATATCAAGCTGACCGCCAATGTACGGTTTGAGAGGTGTATCAAATGTATATCCCGCGTTAAACGAAAAAGTGTAAGCCTCAATATCCTGTTTTCTATTGGATGAAATAAATGATCCCGTCTGATATCCAAAATCAATCTCGTGAGTAAATTGACCCAATTCACCCATTATGTAAAATCCCAAAGTAGTTCTTTTTAAAGCATTAGATTTTACCGAGTTTTGAATTATAACAAATGGCTGAATTTTATAACTTTTAACTAACATCAAATCAACAAATGCTCCATATACATTCTGATCTAATGTATCACCCAATCTTCCCCTTTCAAATTCTCTAGTTCCAATAAAATCGATTTTATATTTCTCTCCTTTTAATGAAAGAATAGCGCCATCGAATGATCGACCAACATTATTCCAATTAACGGATCCAATAAAACGTTCCGAACCATATGCCATTTCAAATCGTCCGGCTTTTATGTCAAAAGGCAGATCAAACAAATTATCTATTTTTAAATATGCTTGGTGAAGATCGAGATTTTTCATATTAGTAGTTGTTGATGTCTCTTCCCCAAAAATTCTGGAATCCTGAATTTGAATAAATCCGCTTGTATTAGCCGTCGGGAGAAGGGATACTCCAAACCTCGTTCTGAGTGCAGTAAATGTATTTGATTCAGTTGTAGATTTGAAATCCTTATTATCAACTTCAAATCGTGGTCTTATTTGACCATTAAATTTAACTCGCTCTTGAGCCTGAACAATAGAAAAAACCAGAACAAGTATTAGCATCAACCTTTTCATTAAATCTCCAATTTAGTGTTTTATATTATCGAAGAAACCAATAATTAATTAATACACTTTCAGTGATCCCTGTCTTTCCTTAGCTTTTTTATCCCACTCAACAACTGTACTTTTTAGTAATTCAGCCTTATCTTTTTTAAGTTCATCCATATTTAGCCCAATTAATTTTTGAGCTTTTTCCTTTGTTGAAAAATCCGGGAGAGCAACAGGATAACCGGCACCAACTTTAATTAATACCGCGGCTAATACTTTTCTAGCCTCTTCCGATTTATGCAATGCAGTACCTAAAACTCGAAGCGCCTCAACCGGAGCGTGAAATCCCAAACCATTCGCTGCGGCTACCCAATCCCAACGCCATTGCGCGTGTCTAATAAGTGTTAATGCTTCTTTCATTTGAGATTCTGTAGCACCTTTTTCCCATGCAATTTTTGCTTCAAGATGTGCCGAAGCAATAGATTTTTCTGCCATTCTTCTCAATTCTTCGATGCTATCCTGTCTGTCGTAAATATCTCTCATTAAATTTTCGGTCTTTTCCCTGTGGCAAACCTGACAAGAATTGTTTGTATTATTCAAAGGGCTCTGTATGTGATGGTCTGTAAATTTAACTCCACCTTCAGTTTTATATGGCATATGGCAATCGGCACAGCTCACACCTCTTTTAGCATGTATTCCAGTCATAAATAATTCATAGTCGGGATGCTGAGCTTTAATCATTGGCGCTCTACTCAGTGAATGTGTCCAATCAGAAAATTCAATCTCATCATAATATTTTTCCATTTGATCTGCGCTAAACCCTTTATCCCAGGGAAAAGTTAAGTACTGAGCCCCTTCATGTTTTTTCTTGTCGAAATAATATTCAACATGGCATTGAGCACATACTAATGATCTCATTTCATTGTGAGTAAAATCTGAAATCTTTTTCCCCTGTCTTTCAAAAGCTTCAATTAGTGCAGGTCGAGTAATTCTTAAATTCATAGTTTTAGGATCGTGGCAATCTTGACATCCAATTGGATTTACATGTTCATGACCTTTATCAATCCATTTTCCTTTATAATAGTTTACCACTCCTTCGCCAGCCATAACGCGAGGAACATCTGTGCTTTTACAAGTCCAACAAGTTGCAGGTAGTGGTGAATTTACCTTACCGCCTGTTCTCAGAGTATTTCTAATATCTCTAATTGCGTGACCGTGCCCTCTTCCTTGATTATAATCTTTTGAGAATGGATATCCGCCCCACATTATAACAAGTTCAGGATATCTTTCAAGATAATCGATCATTGCCGAGCCGCCATGTTTACTGGCGAAATTAGTATCTAGTGTGCTCAGGTAGGTTTCGTACTGGCGAGGATAATTTTCTCCCCAAATTTCATTACGCGGTTCCCACTCGGCAATCGGTTTTACAGCTTGAAGAGTAAATGATTCTCCTCTTCTTTCAATAATTGATGAAGCAAATAAACCTATAAAAAATACCACCACTACAGTTCCAATGAATAAAACCCAATTAAGCCATGGTTTCTTTTTTGTTAATTCTTGAATGTAGCTCATGATTTCTCCTGAAAATTAATTTTTACTTTTTTCTTCCATTAAATATTTGATTAACCATTCGGGAGCCGCCGGTTTTAATTGCGGTACATCGGCATATGGTGTTGAGGATAAACTATTTACTCTGCCATGCGGAGTTTCTCTATGACATTCCCAGCAAAATCTGCCTGTCTGGTCTGCAACGTTTCTGTTATTTATTGAGCGAAGTGCTATTGGATGAATACTATTAGAATGACAACGGATGCAGTTTGCCTGAACTGCCAATTTCCCCGCTTCCTTTATTTGAATTACCTGTGGTTCCCAGCGCATTGTAAAATATGTGGCGTGGCGCAAGCCATCGTTAGCTTTGAACCAGTATTTATTTACAAAATTATCTTGAGGCACATGGCAATCATTACACGTTGCTACTCTGCCATGACTTCCTTTCTGCCAAGTAGCATATTGTGGATTCATCACATGACAATTAACGCAGGTTTGTGGGTCGTCCGACAAATAAGATGCCGCATTGGAAATGTAAATAATGAAGAAGCCAAGTCCAACAATTATTGCTAATAAAAAGAGGACGGGAGCATTCCATCTTGGTGGTGGTGATATTGCTTTCAAGAGCGCAACAATTCCTTTTGTAAAATTCATTGTTCACCTTAATTCTTTTTTTTCGTTGATTCATTTAACTCTTTTATGTCTGCCGTACTCGTGGGATGACCGATTGAATCTTTCTTTTTGTGAATTTCGAAGTACTCCTCTCTTGAGATGTGATTTTGCCAGTTCCCTGTAATCATGCCTAAACCGGTTATTGCAATAAACAAAGTAATTATTCCAAATACAATCAAATTTTTTGATACTTTTTGTTTAGAGAACGAATCTCTCACTTCTAATGTATCTGCCACCGGGCAGGCATCTACACAACTTAAACAAGAAGTACATTCATCCGATCGAACAGTCAATACTTTATCTACTTTGATAAAGGAGGGACATGCTTTTGCGCACAATCCACAATCAATACAACTAATCGGATTTCTTTTTATTTTGTTAGGACTTGCGAGCGAGAGTAATCCAAGCAGAGCTCCATAAGGACATAAATATCTGCACCAGAAATTTCTAATTAGGATTGATAAGAAAAACAAGATGCCAATAACAATTAAACTTGTTTGAGAAATGTTGGCGAAGAAATAGTACATCTTTACATCAGAGATAATATTGTAGGAATCGTTCAAGAAATACTCCAGCGCTAGTACAGACATCGAGAATATTGCATAGGCAAAAAATCCAAGAAGCAAATACTTTAACGAGCGTAGCGGATAATCTATCAATCTGTGGAGTTTTACTCTTCTTTTGAAAAGTTTTTTCCAAACTTTTTCACCAAAGTCACCAATCATTTCGGATAAAAAACCAACAGGACAAAACCAGCTACAAAATGATTTGCCGAATACAAAAGAAATACCAATTATCGCTAAAAAAATAAAAAAACCGGCTGGATGAACATTGTGGATTGTTCCTGTGAGGAAAAAATAGTAAACACTCATTAATGCGCTAATTGGTAAAAACCCCTCTACTCCGGGAGGTCTGTATGAACTTCCTGTCGCTCCTTCAGTTTCTAAAAATTGAATAAATGAGTGAAACTCAATTCCAATCCATATGCACAAAAGTGAAAACGTTATTTGAATCCCAAATCTTATCTTTTGTAATGATTTCTCACTGTTTTTAACATATTTACCCATTTCCAAGCTGCCTTTCCGGTACAGATGTGCTGTTGCATTATTTTTATAAATTAACTAATTTAATATCAGAAAATATATTCTGATTTACAAAAGGAAAAATATGCTTAGAAAAATAATTCAAATAGATGAAGATAAGTGCGATGGTTGTGGCGATTGCGTCCCCGAATGTCACGAAGGAGCCCTTCAAATTATTGATGGAAAAGTTCGCTTGATCAGTGATCTGTTTTGTGATGGACTGGGTGCATGTATCGGACATTGTCCAAATGGAGCATTAGCTGTAATTGAACGGGAAGCGGAACCCTATGATGAAAAAAAAGTAATGGACTATATAGTAAAAGGGGGAGAAAATGTAATTAAGGCCCACCTTAGTCATTTAAAAGAACATAAAGAATTTGCATTTCTCGCTCAAGCTCTAGATTATTTAAATGACAATGGAATTAATATCCCCCAAATTGATGTTGTAGAAAACAAACCATCTGGTGGTTGTTCAGGATCGCAAGCTAGGTCATTTGAATCTCCAAATAATATTGAAGAAGTAGGAATCAGAAGATCTCACTTAACACAGTGGCCAATTCAGATGCACCTTGTATCGCCAAATTCTGCATATTACCGCAACTCCGATTTGCTACTCGCAGCCGATTGCTGTGCTTTTTCTTATGGAGATTTTCATAAAGATTTCATTAATGGAAAATCATTAGCAATAGCATGTCCCAAGCTTGATAGTAATAAGGAAGTTTATTTGAATAAGCTGATAGCAATGATTGATGAAGCCAATATCAATTCTATTCACGTAGTCATTATGCAGGTTCCCTGTTGTGGCGGACTTGTACAACTTGCCCAGCAGGCAGCTGAATCTGCTAATCGCAGAGTTCCTCTTTTGGTAACAATAATTGGTGTTCAAGGGGAAATACTTAAGCAAGTTGATTTGTAAATATTAATCCTGAGGGAGAAGTTAGGCAGAACATAAACTTGAATTAGAGTTTTGAGGTAGCCCATTATTACTTCTTGGATCGATATCTTTTCATGTCTATAACCTATAACTACATGGTGTGAGTCTCACAAAACCCTGCTCCTACTAATGAATAATTCAAATGAAAGCTTAAATCGGACATGCCGATTTTTTTACTTGACAAGACAGCGAGTCTTCTTTAATTTGTAATCAGACATTATATTCTGTTTGTGTGGCGCTTAAAGTTAAAAGGAAAATCAAATTATTATATTATAAAATCGGACATTTTGTGCTTTTTATCAAAAAAAGAGGTTTGTATGAAAAAATTTATTAATCAGTTCACATCTTTTTTAATCTTATTATTTTCAATATCAACATTATTAATGACCGGTCTTGGTTGTTCTGAAAAGAAAAGTGACCGGATTATTGGGAGTGAACAGGCTAAGCTGACCAAAGCTCCATTTGTACCAGAACCAATAACCAGAGACTATCCAACAAAAGTTATTATCGATCTTGAAGTCCTTGAACTTGAGAAAGAATTAACAACCGGAGTTAAATATATGGTATGGACTTTTGGCGGGGATGTTCCTGGAAGTTTCATAAGGGTCCGCGAGGGGGATTTTGTTGAATTCCGACTTCATAATCATTCAAGCAGCAAACTTCCACACAATATTGATCTGCATGCGGTTACCGGTCCCGGGGGTGGTGCCGAAGCATCTTTTACTGCACCAGGGCATACATCAGTATTTTCCTTCACAGCTTTGAACGCTGGCTTATATGTTTATCACTGTGCTACGGCACCAGTTGGGCTACACATTGCCAACGGTATGTATGGTTTAATTTATGTTCAGCCCAAAGAAGCGCTCCCCACAGTTGATAAAGAATATTATATAATGCAAAGTGAATTCTATACGGTTGGAAATTATGGGGAGACGGGACTGCAATCCTTTAGTATGGAAAAAGCTTTAACAGAAACTCCCGATTATGTAGTGTTTAATGGCTCAGTTGGATCTCTCGTGGGGGATAAAGCTATCCAAGCAAAGACCGGGGAAAGGATTCGTTTATTTGTTGGAAATGGCGGGCCAAACTTAATTTCTTCGTTTCATGTTATTGGTGAAATATTTGATTTAGTCTACAGTGAAGGGGGCACAAACGCATTACAAAAAAATGTACAGACAACTGTCGTTCCTGCGGGTGGTTCATCAATTGTTGAATTTAAAGTTGATGTGCCGGGAAAATTTATACTTGTTGATCATTCAATTTTTAGAGCATTTAATAAAGGCGCGTTAGGCATGCTTGAAGTTGAAGGAGAAAAGAATTTAAAAACATATTCGGGAAAAATTAAAGAAAGCATTTATTTAGGAACGGCCTTTTCAAACGATCTTAATAAAAATAAAACCGCAGCCGAATCCTCAGATTCAAAACCAGATTTTATGAGACTCGGGCAAAGTATATATAATGAATCATGCGCTGCCTGTCATCAAGTTGATGGGAAGGGATTACCAAATGTTTTTCCGCCACTATTGAATTCAGATTATTTAAAGAATAAAGAAGCCGCAATCAGCACAATAATCTCAGGAAAAACGGGCCCTATCACTGTAAATGGAAAAACATATAATGGCGTGATGCCCCCTCAAAATCTGAATAACCAACAAGCGGCCGCCGTACTTACCTATGTATATAATAAATTCAATAATTCCAAAATGAAGGTAACCGAAAAGGATGTTGAAAAAGTTAGAAACTCAAAAGGTAGCGGTAAATAAAATGAAAACCGGATTTATTTACATATTCATGTTGCTTTCTTGTTTTATATTTCTAAGCAGCACCGAAGCACAGCCAATTAGAATCAAATCTAACAACATGGTTCTTATTAAAGGGGGACAATATGAACCTCTATATATTGATTCCTCCGCAACCAAAATAAAAGTCGCTTCATTTTATATGGATAAATACCCAGTTACGAACGAACAATTCATAAAGTTTGTTGAAGAAAATCCGCGCTGGAAAAAATCGAAAATTAAAAAATTGTTCGCCGACGACTCCTATTTATTAAAATGGAGAACCGACACCGAACCGGGAGAAAAAGTAAATCTTACCGCCCCAGTAACCAATGTTTCATGGTTCGCCGCTAAAGAATATTGTGAGTGTGAAGGTAAGAGGCTTCCCACAATTGCGGAGTGGGAATATGCTGCCCGAGCCAGCACAAATAAACTTGATGCAACAAAAGATCAAAATTATTTAAATAAAATAATAGAGTGGTATTCCAAACCAACTCCCGCAGAATTTAAATCGGTAGGACAAAATCAAAAAAATTACTGGGGAGTTTATGATATGCATGGTTTGGTTTGGGAATGGACATCCGACTTTTTTACGACGCTTGTTACTGGAGAATCGAGAGGAGATAGTAGCATCGAAAAGAATTTATTCTGCGGTAGCGGATCGTTCAGCGCCTCCAACTTTAAAAACTACCCGGCATTTATGCGTTTCGCTTTTCGAAGCAGCTTAAAAGCAAATTACACCATTAACAATTTAGGATTTCGCTGTGTGAGCAGTTTATCTAACGAGGTGACAAAATGAAAAGAGCACTAATAATTTCAACAATATTTTCTTCTATCCTATTATTAACTGTTTTTGGCTTAATAGTTTCTCAGAGAAAAAATGTAGCCGCTGACGAGAGTCATTCTAATAATAGAAAAAAATCATGCTGCGCTACTGAAAGCGGGAAAGGAGAAATATCAGAAACTTCAATATTTCAATTAGATTCAAAATGGGTAACAGAAGAAAACAAAGAACTGTCTCTCGCGCAATTAAATGGTAAATCAATAGTAATGACTATGTTTTTCGCGAGTTGTACTTATGCATGCCCAATAATTGTAAATGATATGAAAAAAATTGAAGCTTCAATTTCAAAAAACAAATTGGAGAATACGGAATTCCTTTTAATCTCAATTGATCCCGAGAGAGATACTCCAGAAGCACTTAAAGATTTCGCCGAACGCTATAAGCTTGATTCCAAAAGATGGACATTGATAACGGGCACGAAAGATGGAATTGATGAACTCGCAGCCGTCACAGGATTCAAATATAAAAAGGAACCTGAAGGTAGCTACTCCCATTCAAACATTATTAATATAATTAATGAACGGGGTGAAATAACCTTCCAGCATTTTGGATTAAACCAGGATTTATCAGCGACAATAACTGAACTACATAACAAAAACAAAGGTATATAAAATGAAAGCTAATGAAACAAATAACAGTAGCGATATATATGGCAAAATGGTCATAAAAGATCTAGTTCTAAAAAACTTCAAAGCAGTAGAGGTGATGGAAAAATATGGAATTGATTTTTGCTGCAATGGAAAAAAAGAGATCGGATCAGCGCTCGAAGAGAAAAAAATTGATCTGGCAAAATTTTATGACGAACTTGAAGAAGTAATCTCACAAAGAGTTGATCCCAACACACGTTTTGAAAGTTGGGAGCTAACATTTCTTTGTCAATATATTGTTAATAATCATCATGCTTATGTAAAGGAGGCAATTCCAAGAATCACCGCTCATGTAAACAAAGTTGCCAACAAACATGGTGGCCGTTATCCATATCTGCTCGAAGTCGCCTCACTGTTCTCAACCATTGCAAATGAGATGACAAGCCATATGCTAAAAGAAGAAAAAATATTATTTCCTTTAATTAAGTATATAGTTGACTGCAAGAATTTCAATGAAAGGCCTAAAAACGAGGGATATGGTTCCATTAAAAACCCAATAAATAAAATGGAACAGGAGCATGATTCCGCCGGAGAAATTCTTCAACAAATAAGAGAGTTGACTAATAATTATGATCTACCTGAAGATGCATGCACAACTTTCTCAATTACATATCAGGAATTAGATGAATTCGAAAAGGATCTTCACAAGCACATTCATCTAGAAAACAATATTCTCTTTCCTAAATCGATCGTGTTAGAGGAAGTATTAATGCAAATAAAAGCGTGAGATTTTTATATATTCAGTTTAAGACTCGTGGAAATTTCTTCCGCGAGTTTATATTTTATAATTTTCTGAGAAGTAAATGAAAAGCGACAAATTTTATGATGTGGTTTCTAAATTCTATGGTCTGATGATTGATTTCGATAAGAATCTGGAAATAAGAAAAAGCGCGTATAAAAATATTTTTCCAAAACTGGGGAAAATTGCAGATATCGGCTGTGGAATAGGATTGGACTCTATTGCACTATTAAAAAATGGACATACAGTTAAATCTTACGACATCTCCCCTGAAATGATAAAAACCGCAAAGCAAATCTCGAGTAATTATAATGTTAAGATTTTGGCACAAGTTGGTTCATTCATTGAAGCATCATCTATTTCTACTTATGATGCAATCATCTCGGTTGGAAATACTATTGCTCATCTCAATAAAAAGGAATTAGCCGAAGCAATAAATTATTGTTACAATGGAATTAAGCCCGGAGGACAATTATTTCTCCACATGCTAAATTATAAATTGATTCTAAAAGAGAATAAAAGAATTAACAATATTGCTGTGAGAGATAATTTAGTAATTATCCGGTTTTATGATTTCATTAAAAAAGATATTGGCTTTAATATTCTTACCTTCCCTCTAGATAAACCAAAAGAATTCACATTAGTAACCACCATACACTACCCTCATAAGGTTAAACAATTAATGCGGTTATTAAAACAAAATGGATTTGAAAAGATAACATTTGGCGGGGATTTTCAACTAAATGATTTTGATGAGAAAACATCTAAAGATTTATTTATCCTTGCTAAGCGCAGCTTGTAGTGAAGCAATTTTTGATGAGGTTTTATCTTTAAGATTTTCCAATGTTTCCTCACTTAACATTTTCAAAGCTTCCTCTCGAAGCTTACCCCATTTTTCATGAACAGGACAGGGTGTTTCATGAGAACAACCGGGGAAACCCAGCACGCACGATCTAAAACTCTCTAACCCATCAATTGCCTCAACAATATCAATTAATTTTATATCAGCGGCTTTTTTAGCAAGATAAAAACCACCATTCTTACCTTTTTTCGAGCCAATTATTCCGCTTGAAGTTAATATCTGCATTACTTTGGAAACAAACTCCTTGGGAACGTTTAATTCTTTAGAAACCTCTTCAGAATTATATATGCGAGTTTCCCTGGCTGATAAAAATAACACGGCCTGAATCCCCAATTCGCATGCTTTTGAAAAAAAGACAGTCATTGTTCCAACTTATTTTTGAGATAAAAATAAATATTACATTCTAATAAAACCACTTTACTCCAATGTAACAGAGGATAAGACCAATATTTATTTAAGTTTGCCGAAAAAGGAGAATACATGCTTAAAGCAACGATGAGCAATATCGGCATTTGAAATAAACATCATAGGACAACCTGAATGTATTACTGTAATACCATTCTTTTCTGCATGGTTTGCGGCTTCTTTATTATAGCTTCCATTCCCAAATGATTTATGAAACCAAATAATTTTTACTCCGTTTGCAACGCAGTCATTAACAACTTCAATCGATTTTTGGGGATTGGTTGCAATAAATACTGCTTCAACTTTTTGAGGCAATACGCTGAGATTTTTATAGGACTGCACTCCCTCAATTACTTCCCCAGATGGATTCAAGGGATAGACCGAGTATCCCTCCTCAATAAATTTTTTCATTATAGGATTTCCAACTTCTCCAACAGGTTTGCGGGAGACACCTGCAATTGCAATTTCCTTTTTACTTAAAAATGTTTTTACTTTTTCTTGATATTCTATATTCATGTTTACTCCTAAAGTTTCCGGGCGATTACAATCGGTATTTTGACTACATCAAGAGCTCCATTGTTCGCTGATACCGATTCAATAAGTAATATATAAATCCCTATTCTTAATGGATTTCCATTATCATCGAGTCCATTAAAAATAACTGAATTTCGAGAAGCTGCCAAATTGTTCTCGCTTATTGTTCTAACCAATCTGCCGCGACTGTCAAAAACTTTAATTCTAACTTGCGAAAATGGATTAGATAAATCAAAATTAATAATCGCGAAATCCTCAAATCCATCATTATCAGGGGAAAATGGATTAGGTTTAACTGTTACTTTAGCTTCATAAACTGAATTCTCAGAATAAATCGAATTCTGATATGCCGGCGAAGCCCCTTCAATATGAACCGAACTGCTCCAGTTTGAAGGATTGTTTGAAGATAAACCGGGATTTAATCTTTCCAGCGATCTGTTTGTGGTTGATATGATATTTTTATTATGCCAAGTGGGGTTATAGTAAACTGAATCGAGCGTCCTTCCTTTTAAATCTTTTATAACAAGCTGGTTACCATTGTTAGATAAAGAAAATTTAGTTTTTGAAATAACAATTGATTGATTTTCTTTAATCCGGCTGTAGTTTGAAAAGATAGAAGAATCTGAAACAAAAACTAAAAATTCTTTGGGTGAAAGTTTAAATGAGCTTTCCAATATTTTATGATATGTATTTGTCCCGATAATTAATCTCATTCCTCCAATCTGAATTGAGTCCGATGAGTTATTATAGAACTCAATAAATTCAGTGTTTGAGATTTTCGGCTCGTACATTATTTCATTAATAATAATAGATCCATAACCATAATATGGTAGATTATTTATGGAATTGGAAAATCCCGGAGTAGCAAAGTCATCTTCAATAGAGGATGCCCAGTTTGTGCTATCATTAGTGCTCTGAGTAAAAGTGATCCGTTCTAAAGATCTCCCCTTTAACCCTCCCCACCCAGAACTATAATTTAAACTGTCTATAACAGCACCGCGTGAATCGTAGATTAGAATTACATCATTACTATTTCCAAGCGCTCCAAACTTGGCTTGGAAAAATTTTTCCGGTGGTAAATACTGATAGCTAGCAGTATCTGCCGCAATTACAGCATACTCTCCTGGAAGTAAAAAAACATCTTTAGAAGTGACTTTAACAATTGTAGGTGATGGTAACAAGTCACTGATTGACCAATCCTTCAAATTCACGTTTTCGCTTGATGCATTGAAGATTTCAATCCATTCGGTTTCCCCTTTTAATGGATCATACATTACTTCAGAAATTAGAACACTATATTTCCCGGCACCTGGTTTTATTTCTGCAATGAGATAGTTGTTAAACATTTCCTCATCATTTTGAAATAATACCTTACAAAGCACAAGTATAGGTTGAACAATGTTCATTTCAAATTGTGAGTATACCATAATCGAATCATTCGACGTTAACGTCACCCCTTTTTCTGAGCTCAAAAAAAGTGTGTCGTTGTTTTCAATTCTATAAAATATAACTGAATAATTATCTGCAGTTGATAATCCAACATTCTTGACAAGTGCCGCCAGTTTTATATTTTCTCCATAAATTGGGTAAGAAGGTGTTGAAGAAATTGATGCGACAGTTAGATCAAATTCTTTCGGTGTTAAACTATTTGTTCTTCCAGGTGTGCTATATTCAATATCTATGGAAGATCCCCAATTTTTATTATCAGAGGTTGGTTTTTTATGATAAATTCTTTCTAATGATTTTCCTCCGACGCCTCCCCATTTACCGTCATATTTAACCGAATCAATAGTTCTATTATAAAAGTCTTTAATAACAATACCATCAACATCGTTATTCAAATTAGGAATATTAGAAACGATCAATTTTGAGTTGATTGATCTGTGATAATTTTTAATTGTACTATCTTTAGCAATAATCAAATATTTGTTCGAAGGTAGCAAATAATTATCGTTTTGTATCTTACTTATTGAACTTTTAGGAAGTACATCTAAAACACTCCATCCATCCAGGAAAATTGGGTAATTAGAATTGTTGTATAGCTCAATCCATTCGGGTTCCCCGTTAATTGGATTGTACATTATTTCATTTATTAAAACAGTGTTGAAATTATAAGTCGGATACAGAGAAGAGAGCATTTTATTGTTTTGCATATTTTCATCAATATCCCACAATGCGTTAACTTCAAATGTTTGTTTTGTCATCAAACTTGTAATTGTATAATTAAACTCAAATAACAGTGAATCGCCCGGATGAAGCATTTGGGTAACTGTATTCTCTCGATTTTCGATTACTCCATCGGATAATAATGAATTTAGCTGCAACTTAAACAAAGCAATTTGTTTTCCTCGGTTAAATATCTGAGTATTAATTTTAACCTCTTGCGCAACCCCAGGCATCTCTGGCGAATAGAATATTCTTAAAACCTCAACATCAAAATTTTTTCGTGAAAATGAATTCGGATACCCGGGTGTTCCCCCTACGCTTGAGACTGTGGTTCTCCAGTTTGTTGAATCTGGCGAGGATAATCCAGGTTCAATTTTTTCTAGTGATTTTCCCCCGGCACCACCCCACGTGGATCTGTATTCGAGCGAATCAATTATTCGATCAAGTGAATCAAGTAGAATTATTTTGTCTTTAGTATTCATCAACGTTGGAAATGGACTTAAATAAAGTCGCGGAATTTCCAGATACTTTTTAAAACCGGCAGTGTCTTTTGCTATTAACAATATTTCATTTGAAAGTAATTCAACGTTTTTATTAGCAATAAGGATTGTGTCTTTAGAGTTCGCAACTTTGTAGCCATTTAGGTTTATTACTTTTTCACTGTTGTTGAAAATTTCAATCCACTCGCTTTCCGGTGCCGATGGGGCATACATAACTTCATTGATTATTAGATCGCCACGTATTTCATTTATTGTAACACCATCAATATTAAAGCTTGCCGAATTGTTATCTGTAAATTCATCATTGGAACAATTCACCTCTACAATAAATTTATTTTTCCCTTTATTAAAATTAGAAACTGATAATTCAATGATTTTAATCTCCCCGCTCAAAAAGTTTTGAAAGCTAATCTGATGTAATATTTCATTATGTTGTGCAATCCCATCTTCGCTTTTATCGTGAAATAAGTTAACAATCACGAGCGCAATTTCATCCTCACCAATATTTTTAATTTCAACATTTAAATTTAAGCCGGAGTTGAGCACAGCATATTTTTGAGGTGAATTAAGATTTAATATAGATGCATCATATTTTTTTTGAGACACTGAATTTGTCTTTCCCGGAGTACCTTTAAGTCTTGCTTCCGAATATCTCCAGTTTAATTGATTTGTGGTAGATTCTTTTAGAGCAACTCTTTCGATTGATCGGCCGTTCGGTGTAGTAACCCAAGACATCGAATATTTTAATGAGTCAATTGTATTCCCAATCAAATTCTTGATTACAACCTCGTCACCATTATTATTGAATGCCGGCATTGGCCTAACTATAGTTCTCGCACTGATGGAATAATAATTTAGTAGTGAACTGTCGTTGCTAACCACCAAATACTCATTTGGCTCCAGGAATAAATCATTTGTATCTAGAATAACCGATGAGGCATTATCACCTATTTTCCAGTTTTTTAGATTAATGTTTTTGCTAGAAACATTCTTCAATTCAACCCATTCCGGCTCATCATTAATAGGGGCAATCATAACTTCATTAATAATTATTTCATTATAGGATGCTTGTTTTTCGTTTACAGTAAAATTAAAAATTCTTTCGTTGTTCAATAAATTTTCATCCTCCGCATATTTAAGAAGAGCAATAATATTTTTTGTCCCCTCAGTTTGCACTTTGTAATTAATTGAAATATTCGACGAATCATTAATACTCAACGGATCATATTTAGCGTAATGTATTAAATCTCTTTTTCCATTTAGGGTATTTTCGAAATTTTCAATATATAGCTCTACTACAAATTGATCAGATAAAATCAATCCAACATTTTTTATAGACACTGAAATTGTAAGGATTTCATCAACGATTGGATGTTTTGGTGTCACCTCTTTTATCTCGATACTTAAATCCCGTTTTCTCGTTGTGACTGAATTTATTTCTCCCGGGGTACTTTTCTTACTTGCTTCCGAAAAGCGCCAATTGTCAATTTTTATTGTTTGTCCAAGAGAAGATATTCTTTCAAGAGAGCGGCCGACCGGCTTAGAAGCCCATGTTGCATCATATCGCAAAGAATCGATTGTAATTCCTGTTCTTTCCTTAATTATTACATCATCCCCATTATTATTCAGAGACGGCATTGAGCTAACCAATAATGCAGATGTAATTGCATGATAGTATAAAACCGAGCTGTCAGCACAAATCAAAAAATATTCACTTGGTTGAACGAGTATATCTTTTGAAGTGATGATCACAAAAGAAGTATTATCTCCGATTTTCCAACCATTAAGGTTAATCACTCTATCTGAATTATTTTGTAATTCAATCCATTCCGGTTCATCATTTATTGGCGCAAACATTACTTCGTTTATTATGATGCTGTTGAACGCTTCAGGTTTGTTATGCACATACAAAGTGATAGTAAGATTATTGTTGGATTTTTTCTGATCCTCCGCATAAATTAAGTTAATTATTAGCTGGTAGGATCCCGAATCAAAAAATGTGTAGGGTATTATAAAATCTGTGGAGTCATTATTTTCTAAACTATTTAGTGTGCTAGAATATATTCTTTCATTCAATTCAGCTATTGAGTCTTTATTCAAATCATTAAAAAGCTGAAGAGTGTAATCAGTTGAATTTCTATAGCCAACATTTTTAACATTTATTTTTATATGGAGCTCTTCATAAACAAAAAGTTTGTTGGGTGCGACTGTTACTGAAGATATAGTTAGGTCATAATCTCTTTTTGATATAGAGTTAATATTCCCCGGTGTGCTTTTTGTGTTCGATTCAGAGAATCGCCAATTAGATCTAATAATTGTTGGTTCGGTAGCGGAATATCGTTCAAGAGATCTTCCTCCTGCCGAGGTAATCCAATGCCCTTCATATCTTAATGAATCGACTATAAAACCGGTACTGGATTGGATTACAACATCATCTCCGCTATTATTTAAGGTGGGCATCGACTTCAACACAAAATTAGAGGTTAGTGAATGAATACTCAGAAGAGAACTATCGCCACAAATTATTACAAATTCTTTTGGTGAAAGGGATAAATCTTTTGTTGTAATAATAACTGATGAGCTTTTATCTCCGATTTTCCAATTTTTAATGTTTATAATTCTGTTAGAAATATTTTGTAGTTCAATCCATTCGGGCTCATCATTTGTGGGAGCAACCATTATTTCATTTATAATTATGTCGTTGAAATTAACCTGTTTATCAGCAACATCTATTAAAGTAGTCTTTTTATTATTATACTGATTTTCATCCTCGGCACAGAGAAGTTCGGCTATTATTTGAAATGCTCCAATTTTGTCTATAGTAAATTTGACTGTGTATTCAATAGAATCATCAACTACCAGTTCAGTTTTTGTTGCAATAAAAATTTGCTCATCTTGTTCTCCAATCGAATCCCTATTTGCATCATTAAATATTTTGAGAGAAAAATTATTTGTGTTTTGGTGACCAAGATTTTTTACTAATACCGAAATAATAAACTCCTCCCCAACTATTGGTTTTTCAGGTTCAACTTTAACTAGCATTATTCCTAAATCATAATCTCGTTTTGTTATTGAGTTTATTTCTCCTGGGGTTGAATTCAAAATAGCAATTGAAGTTGCCCAATTAATTTCAGAATTACTCTGTTCACCTGCAGATCTTCTTTCGAGGGATTTTCCCTCAGCCCCTCCCCAACTAGATAAATATTTTACTGAATCAATAGTTTTGTTTTTATTACTCATTAAAATAATCTCATCACCACTATTATTTAATGTAGGCAAGGTTTTTATTAACAATTTGGATTTAATGTGATGGTAGCTAGAAATTGTTTGGTCGTCACTAATTACCAAGTACTCGTAAGGGTAAATTTGAAAATCTTCATTACTGATTTCAATAAGTTGGTTTGAATCTCCAATTCTCCAATTCTTTAAATTAATTACTCGATCAGATCGGTTGTATATTTCTATCCATTCAGGCTCACTGCTTGCCGGTGCATACATTATTTCATTAATCACTACTTCGTTATACCCTGCATTTTTTTCAGTCACTGCGAAAGTAAAAGTAGAAATATTGTTGGATTGGTTTTCATCTTGATGGAAAATTACTTTTGCGAACAACTTATTTTCCCCGATCGCTGAACCGGCAAATTCGACCTCTACAAGAAGAGAGTCACCCCAACCTAGCTGATCAATAATTCTTTCAAATATATTTTCTTCTGGCTGTGGCTCGCCATCATGATTTGAGTTAATGTAAACTTCTATCTTAAAATTTATGGCCTTTTGTGTACCCAGGTTTTTTATGAGAATTTGTGCCTTTATAATTTCATTTTCAGCCGGGAGAGGTGGATCGATTCCAATAATCTGAATACTCAAATCGTCATTAGTTATTGTTGGGGTTATAGAGTTTATTTTACCCGGGGTTCCATTCAGAGCAAGAGAGTTGCGCCAGTTAGCTGAATTATTATCCTTATTTAATAAATATTTTTCATCCGAAATACCAGATAAGTTATCAGCAGAATAAATGTACGTTTCAATAACCTCGTTACTACTATTCAACAAATAAATCTCGCGACTTGAAGAGTTAGCCATTCCATTTGTGCCGAACGAGTTATCTCCTATTTTCAATACCAGCGCATCTTGCGGTATTAAATTTTTGTAAGCGCCATTTGCATAATCGTAATCCCCTTCTATTATAATGGCATATTTATTAGGCAATAGAAACCGGCCACCGATAAACTCAATAATATTATCGGCGGTTGATGTGTAGTATTTGAACTTCAGTTTTGATAAGTCAACAATTTCAGTTTCAGAAGAATTGTAGATTTCTATGAATTCCCCATTCAATTCAGAAGGAATGAACATTACTTCAGAAAAAGTTAGCGAGCCCCCTGACTGTGCATTAATAAAGGAAAAAGAAATCAACCCGGTCAAAACCAAAGTTTTGATAGGAGTTCTTTTCATTTAATATTACAGCTTCAAATTACTTAGGTAATATTAATAAAGAATTAATACTTTGCAAGAAAGAAAATTATATTTCAACCCCGAATTTGAATCTGAAACCAAATTATAAAAAATTGAATCCACTGCAATTTTATTCATCCAAATGTTTAATTTTGAGCCCGTTAACAATAATGGAAATCATATGAAGCGCATATTCATTTTTATTCTATTCTTTCACCTAATTATTACATATCAAAATTTTTCACAAAACGAAATTTTCACTGCAAAAATATTAGAGATTGGGAAAACAGATAACCGCACAATGTATTGGCAGGATATGCTGAGCAATAGATTCGGTGGTAGAATAACCGGCTCGGATGCTTATTTAAATTCTGCTGAGTGGGTAAAAAATGAATTGATTAAAATGGGTTTGGAGGTTGAGCTTGATGATGTTGCTTCAGTACCGGTTGGCTTCAATAGAGGAGCCTGGTTTGGAAAAATGATTTCTCCTCAACTAATAAATTTAGAGTTTGTGACTCCATCGTACACAGCAGGAACAAAGGGAAAGCAAAAGGGGCGTGCTGTTTTAATGCCCTCAGAAAAAAATTATGATTCTTTGAAGAGTTCTTTAAAAGGCGCATGGGTTTTAATTGATGGCGTAAGTGAAGGCTTACCAATTGATCGAGATACTATTTCTTTATTAACAAAAAAATTAATTGCCGCCGGCGCGCTAGGCACAATTCAACTTTCACGAGTGCCCATTAGAGCACTTGATGCCCGCACGGTAAAATCATTTGATGATTTACCTGTGTTATGTGATATTAAACTTCTTGATGAACATTATAATCTTATTAAATCTTTAATCGAAAAGGGAGAAGAAGTAGTTCTCGAATTCGATATCCGCAATCATTTTAAACCAGGTCCGGTTAAATATCCAAATGTTTTAGGAGTTTTAAAAGGAACAGAATTTCCGGATGAATATGTAGTTCTTGGTGCGCATCTAGATTCATATGATGTTGCTACCGGTTCTGTTGATAACGCTTCAGGCGTTGCTAATATGCTCGAAGCAATAAGAATGATTACTACTGCCGGAGCTAAACCTCGCCGTTCAATTATGGTTCAACTTTACGCTGCCGAAGAAAGAGGTTTGCTTGGTTCAAAATCTTGGGTTCAAAAGAATAAAAATAAACTTGATAAAATATCTATTGTGTATAATAAAGATAGCGGAACAAATGCTCTTACTAGTCTGCTAGTACCTAAAGTAATGGTTGAGCCTCTAAAAAAAGTGGCCGAACCATTAGAGAAGGCAAATCTAAAATTTGGTTTTAAACTTGCCGAGATGAGTCCCTTCCGAAAAGCCGGACGAGGTGGAACCGATAGTCATTCTTTTGTAATGGAAGGTGTACCGGCTCCTTGGCTAAGATTAGAAGGTACACACAGGTATGGAAATACATGGCATACAAATCTCGATACTTACGATCAAATTATTCCAGAATATCAAGAACAATCTTCAATAGTAATCGCAGTTCTTGCTCTTGGAACCGCAAATTTAGATAAACTACTTCCCCGCGAAGGCGCATTTTATCCCGATGGAATTTATGCCGATCTAAACACAAACAGAGGTAGAATTACACTTAAAATTGATTATGAGAATGTGCCGATGACTTCAGCTAATTTTATTGGTCTTGCTGAAGGGAAAATTGATAATGGCGTTGTACCAGTTGGAAACCCCTTTTTCAATGGATCGATTTGGCATAGAGTGGTTGCCGGGCACGTTATTCAAGCAGGGAAACCAAATATTAGAAATTCGAATAGTGAAGTTGAAGGACCCAAATATGAATTCCCAAATGAAATTTATAAGGGACTTTCGCACAACAAAGCCGGAATGCTGGGCATGGCAAATGGTGGACCCCATACTAATGGGAGTCAATTTTATATTACTCTTGGCGATCGTTCATATCTCGATGGCAATTATACTTTGTTTGGAGAAGTCTTTGAGGGAATGGACGTTGTGTATAAAGTAGTTCAGGGAGATACTATAAAAAGTATATCCATCACAAGAATTGGAGAAAAAGCTAATAGTTTTAAACCAACGACAGAGCAATTCAAAAAAATGGTTGACGATGCAAGTATTAAAGTACAGGCAGAATTTGAAAAAAAGAAAAAAGCAGAATTAGAGTGGAGTCAAAAAAACCTTAAAAATTCTTTAACAACGGCTTCAGGTATTAATTATGTGATTGTTCAGAATGTTTCAGGAAATAAACTAAACCCGGGTACACTAATTAAGTTAAAGTATAAAGGAAAAGTATTGATTGATGAGTTAAATTTTAGAAGCTCTATTGATGGTAAACCAGATTTTGGCGACGAAGGAGAAATTTTTGAATACACAATTGGCAGTTCAAAAATTAATCCGGGCTTTGATGAATTGGTTTCAAGCATGACAATCGGTGAAAAAAGAATTGCTGTCGTGCCCTCTGATTTAGCTTACGGAGTTGGAAGTTTTTATGGCAAATATGAAGCGGGTAAAAAGAGGTTTGTTATTGCTCCACACTCTACTTTGTATTACGAAATTGAGATTATTAAATAAAATTATTTCGGTATAATTTTACGAATGATTTGGAGATTGTGATGACGCTTCCCTATTATGTTGTTGATGCCTTTACATCAAAATTATTTGGCGGAAATCCTGCCGCGGTAGTTCCGCTTCCAGAATGGATTGATGATTCATTGATGCAAAATATTGCTGCCGAAAATAATCTTTCCGAGACCGCCTTTTTTGTTAAAGAAGGTGATCATTACAAAATTCGTTGGATGACTCCAATAAGTGAAGTTCCTCTTTGTGGACACGCTACACTCGCATCTTCATTTGTAATTTTTAATTTCATTGAAAAGGATGTTAATGAAATTAAATTTATTTCAAAAAGTGGTGAGTTAATTGTAACCAAAGAGTATGATTATCTATCATTAAATTTTCCAATTAATAAGCCTCACAAAGTTGGAGTTTCGAAAGAAATAAAAGAATGTTTTGATAAGGAACCGGTTGAAGTTTTGGAAAACGGATTTTTCATTTTAATAATTTTTGATTCTGAAGAGTATATTAAAAATGTAAAACCGGATTTTGAGCTAATCAAGAATATTCACCCCCACGCAGTCATCATTTCAGCGGCTGGAAGTGATTCAGATTTTGTATCCCGCATGTTTGCGCCTAACGAAGGAATTAACGAGGATCCTGTAACCGGTTCCGCTCACACAGTTTTAATTCCTTACTGGTCCGAAAAACTTAATAAGAAAATATTTCGTGCCCTTCAGCTCTCAAAACGGGGAGGCGAACTTTTTTGTGAAAATTTAGATCCGCGAGTAAGAATTTCGGGGAAATGTGTGCTTTATTCGCAAGGAAGTTTATTTTTGGCTTTATAATTAAGATTATTGTTCTGATATTTGCGCCAAATTCAAATATTTTTTCCTAATTTAAGTTTGAATATTTATTCATTTTTGAATATGAGACACTTCTCTCTATGAAAATTTTTCGTACTCTTGTTTTATTCTTATTTGTACTTATTACACTTTTGTCTTGCGATGCGCCTAGGATAAATCCACTCGATCCACAAAATCCCGATTATAATCTGGGGATACTCGACGGTTATGTTAAAACTAATTCAATTCCTCAGCTCCCCATTGCTAACGTTAAAGTATTATTGAATAATACTAGTTTGTGGACTACCACCAACTCTGATGGTTATTTTAAATTTTCCGCAATTCAAAGAATTAACGGATTATTAATCTTTGAGGCAGATGGATTTTATAATGATTCAATTTCAATTGAGTGGGGCAACAGCAAAACAAGACGCATTGACGATCAAATTCTTAATTATTCAAAAGCTGGAATTGATGGCTTAGTTAGAACGGAAACGTTACCAAGAACTGCTATTGGGGGCGTTCAAGTATTTTTAAAGAATCAAAATATTATGGTAGAAACCGCCGATAACGGGAGTTTTAAAATACCAAACCTCAAAATTCAAAATGGTTGGCTATATTTTAGGAAACCAGGTTATAGCAATGACTCTGTTTTTGTAAATCTTGAAACCCAGCGAAATATTACATTAGACTTTTTTATGAAGAAGTTACCTTCAATTGAAGGAACCGTGAGAAACGAAGCCCTGCCAAGAAATATAATACCCGGCGTTCAAGTCTTTTGGAAAAATCAAAATATTCTCGTTGAAACAGACAATGAGGGAAAATTCAAACTTGAAAACTTGATTGTAAAAAATGGGTGGATTTATTTCAGCAAGACAGGCTACAGTTCCGATTCAACTTTTGTTGACATTGAAAATCAACGTAATGTTATGCTAGATATTTTTCTGCGCAAAATGCCACAGATTGATGGAGTAATCAGAACCGTTGCCTTTCCGAGAGTTGTATTGAGCAATGTTCAAGTTTATTGGAAAAATCAGAATATTTTTATCGAGACAGATAATCAAGGCAGATTTTCTCTTGCAAATCTAAATATTAAAAGCGGATGGCTCTATTACAGTAAATCTGGCTACAGTCCCGATTCTATTTTTATTAATCTTGAAAGCCAAAGAACTGTATCGTTAGAATTATTTATGAACAAAATTCCACTGCTGGAGAATTTTTCAATTTATACGGTAGTTACTAATTTATTCCCAAACCGACAGTTATATAGATTATATATACAAACAACCATTAACGACGCTGAAAATGATGTTGATTCGGTTTTTATAAGATGTCAAGAACTTAATTTCAATAAACAGTTATTCTTTAATCCTTCTACCAGGGCATACGAAAGAGATTTTGATCCAAGTGAACTTGGTGTTGCTTCATTAGAAGAAGCGGTTGGTAAATCATTTTCAATAATTGCAAAAGATGATAATCGAAAAGTATTCAATATTGGTTCATCAAATATTAAAAGGATTATTAAGCAGGAGGTAACACCTCGATCTCCTGTAAACAGAGAAGTGGTAGCGCCAAACTTTACAATTATCTGGAATAGATTTGAGCCCGGTTTTTCATTTAAATATAGAATTCAAATTTTTTCGGATGATATAAACCGGTTTTTAATTTGGGAAAGTGGATTAATTTCCAGCAACGATGTTCAAGTTGTTGTGCCCAACGTCATCTCATCAGGTGATTATTTCTGGGTAATTTTGTGTATAGATGAATATCAAAATGTTAGTAAATCAAAACCCGCATCCTTTGTACTTCAATAATAGAATAAACTATGTCAAACTTTTTTGTTGAAAATATTAATCACATTAAAAATTTGAGCAAAGATGAGTTTGAAGCTTTGTTCGAGTTTTCCGAAATACTCAATTCTTCTACACGGCAAGAGTCACTTGTTGAAGATGCAATAGATATAGTTATAAAAGTTATTAATGCAGAGCGTGGTTTATTTGTAAAGTACGACGAGAATAATGACAGCTTTTCAATTGTAACGGCACGTAAAATTTCAAACGAAAGCATTACCGATCTTCATCAGTTTTCTTCGGGAATTTTACAGAAAGTAATTAAAGAAAAGAGACCTCTACTATATCATGATGTTATGAGTGATCCTCACCTTTCACAATTTGAAAGTGTGCAAATCCAAAGAATTAAATCGGTAATTGGTGTTCCAATTATTAGGGATCAAAAAGTTTGGGGAGTTATTGTTGCCGACAGCCAGCTTGACAGACGTGAATTCACAGATGAAAATTTATTGTTTCTCGGTTTCTTTTCAAATCTTGCCTCATTAGCATTAGATAGAATTATTAAAATAGAAGAGTTAGAAAAGCAAAATCAAATTCTCATTAACCGGCTACAATCCACCGAAGAAATTCCTGATATGATTGGCGACAGTCCGGCAATGAGAAATCTTTCTCATCTAATTCATAAAGTTGCTCAAACAGACGCTACGGTTTTAATTGTTGGGGAAAGCGGTACCGGTAAAGAGGTAGCGGCAAAAGCAATTCATGAGTTAAGTGTGAGAAAATCGAAAGCTTTTTTAGCTCAATTCTGCGGATCTATTCCCGATACACTTTTAGAAAGCGAGTTATTCGGATATAAAAAAGGCGCGTTTACGGGAGCCAATAACGATAAACAGGGTTTACTTGAGGCCGCTGACTCGGGCACATTTTTTCTTGATGAAATTGCCGATATATCCTCGGCGCTTCAAGCTAAATTATTGCGCGTTTTAGAAAATCGTGAGATAATTAGACTTGGTGATGTAAAAGTTAAAAAGGTGGATGTTCGCATTATTGCCGCAACAAATAAGGAGCTGCATTCATTAGTAAAAGATGGAGCTTTTCGAGAAGATTTGTTTTACCGGTTAAATGTATTTCCTATTCGCATTCCCCCTTTGCGAGAAAGAAGAACCGACATCCCTCTTCTCGCGGCACATTTCGTGAAAAAAATTGGGAAGCAGGAACTTACAATTGATCCCGGCTCGGTAAAAAAACTGGAAAGCTATTTTTGGCCCGGTAATGTTCGTCAGTTAATAAATGTTATTCAACGAGCAATAATTTTATGCGATGGAAATAAAATTTTACCTGAACATATAATTCTTGAAGATGAAAAAGATCTTGAAAATTTTAATGGCACTCTGCACGAATTTGAAATGCTGCTTCTAAAGAAACGTCTTGATGAGTTTAATGGAAACCGCACACTAACCGCAAAATCATTAAATGTATCGGTTAGATGGATACAGCTCAAACTAAAAGAACTTGGAGAAAACGGTAATTAATGCAAGGATTAACCTCCGAAATATTATTTGAGAAATTTGAAATTATAGAAGTTCTTAAAAAAGATGAACATGCAGGGGTTTATCTTGCCAATCATATTTATCTTAGTAAAAAAATAATTCTAAAAGTTCTTAACACAAAAAAACTGCCAGATCATTCAATTGTTGAACGATTTAAGCGGGAAGCAAAAATACTAGCACGACTTGATCATCCCAATATTATTAAAGTGTTAGATTTTGGCATGAGTAAAGAGTTTTTCTATATCTCCTTTGAATATATTGAAGGGGAAAGCATGCGTAATATGCTTAAAACAAAATCTCTTTCACATGAGCAAAAAGAGCACTTAATGATTCAGCTTCTCAAAGGATTGGATTATGCTCATAAAAATCAAATTATTCATAGAGATATAAAACCGGAAAATATATTTATAGATAAAAATTTAACGCTAAAGATTGGTGATTTTGGTCTCGCGCTTTCTTCAGAAGATAATTTTGTTACAAACCCATATTCAATAGTTGGCACTCCAAGTTATATGAGTCCAGAGCAGGTACGCGGGGCTAAGTTAACTCCACAAAGTGATTTGTTTTCCACAGGCGTTGTTCTGTTTGAATTATTCTCCGGCAAAAATCCATTTCTAAGAGATAATGTAAGTCTAACACTAAACGAAATAATTGGATATGATGAAGGCAATCTCCCAGAAAAGTTAAAAGAATTACCACAGAATGTTCAAGAAATTCTTCTTAAGCTTTTAAAAAAGAAAATTGCCGACAGAGTTCAATCGGCCGAAGAAATATTAACATCATTGAATGTAAGTCTTGATCAGCCAACAATAGTAGTAAATAATTTTAATAATGATGCAAAAAGATCAAAGCTTGCTTTAGGGTTCATAGCTATTTTTATTTTAATAATTGGTGGCTTTGTGCTCTCTCAAATATTTTCAACTGATGGTAATCCTACTATTACAAACAATCAGCAGGAGCAGATTGAAGATCCTTCATCTCTTCAAAATGATTCCAAATCTCAAATAGATAGTAATAGCGCTAATGAATCTTCAGAGATTCCATTAACGGAAGAAGAAAAAAATATTAATGAATTAAATAACCCAACTCAGAATAATTCTCAAACCAGCATGGCTGAACCAAAGTCGTTAGGTTTAGGAGGGCTGGTAGTTGAGTGCCTTCCCTGGGCTGAAGTATTTATTGATGGTGAACGAATAGGTGTAACTCCAAATGTTAGCATTAGACCGATCAACTTGCAAGCTGGAGAGTACACACTAAAACTGGTTCATCCCGATTATCCCGTTTTCTCACAAACAATAAATATTGCAGCCGGTGAGGTAAAAAATGTACGTATTTCGCTTGATGCAACTATGGGATTCGTTAAATGTTTTGTTCATCCTTTTGGAGATGTATATATAAATGGAGAAAAGAGGGGACAAATTCCATCCCCCGATTTTCTAAAAGTAAAACCGGGTCCTGTTAGATTAATAATAAGAAACAATGATTACCGTGATATTGATACTGCTTTTTATATTCGCGCCGGAGATTCTTTAAGACTCAAATTTAGTTTTAGGAAGCCATAATTTAATCTCGGTTTTCCCTGATTTTTCATGTTGACTTTACATTTCTTAATTAATATAAATTGGCAGAACCATATAAGTAATTGTTACCAAGCTGGGGTTTATATGGGTTCATTCGATTTCATCTCACAATTCTTTAATAAGTAAAAATAAGCTGCAAATTGCCAAGGGTTGTTTATTTTTATAAGTTGGAGAGTCGTATTTTTTAACAAACATAGAATAAACTTCTCTTAAAGATGATAAAAACATTTTTAACCATATTCTCGGTAATACTGGTTTCCAGTTCTCTAATGGGACAGGTTAATTCGTTTTTGGAATTAAAGAGAGATTTTGAAGATTTTGAGTATTCTAAAGTAATTTTGAAATCGGAGCAATTGCTGAACAATGAGAATATTTCAGACTCTCTAAGAATTGAAATTTATTTGATGAAAGCCATTTCTCACTATTCCCTCGGAGGCATTGTAGAAACCAAAACCTCTTTTCAGAACATATTATTGATTAATAGGAAGTACAATCCAAATCCATCTCAAATATCTCCGGTGTTGGTTGCAATTTTTGATGAGGTTAAAAGAGATTATGATCAACAAAATCCACTGCCTCTTGATCCTCTCCAAAATGTTAAAATAGATTCACCTCTACCGATTATTGATTATAATCATTTTAAAACTTCAGCTCTTAAAAACTTACTTGTTCCGGGCTGGGGACAAATAAGTATTGGAAACACCACAAAAGGAATAATTACCACCGGGGTTGTTGCTCTTAATTTTATAATGATGTTGAATTCAATCTCTAATACAAATGAAAAGGAATCTGCTTATCTAAACGAAACAAATCAGGCGCTAATTGAAACTAAATTTTCACAGTACAACTCCTCATATAAAACAAGAAATCTATTGATCACCTCTTTTGCCGTTGTTTGGCTTTACAGTCAGATTGATTTTCTATTTTTTTCAAGTTCGGTTGCAGAGCCTCAAGAATTAAACTCAAAATTAAATTACTCCCCTGTAACAGAAACCATTAGCATCGATCTGATTTTTCCTCTCAGCTGGTAAGAAAATTTTTCGACTTCCACGAAATATTTTCGCACCAAATCGGACGATTATCACTCACAGACTTCGTTTATTCAATAAATATTGAACATTTTTTTCGGGCATTATTCTTGCCCATGATTCAAACACACACACATGGACTCCGTCCTTAAGATCGGCGAAGGGAGTAAGTTTGAAAGGCACCTTCGCCTTTCGATTTTTAAATAGCGGTCATTTAGAGATACCCCCGCTTATCTAATTTCTCAATTAAACAAGTTATTTATATATTTCACATCATTATTAATAAGTGTTGGAAAATGTTGGATTCATTCGATTTTAGTTTTGAAATAAAAGATGATATTACGATTGTCAATATTCTTCTTAATAGAGCTACGCTTGCAAAAGCCGTTACCTTTAAGGAGTATATCGGCGAATTAATTGCCAAGGGCTCTAATAAATTAGTTATAGATTTGAGCAAGTGTGAATATGTTGATTCCACTTTTTTGGGAGCTATGGTGGCCCTGCTTAAAAAAGTCAATTCTATTAATGGTGATTTGAGACTTGTTTACAATAAGGAAATGCCCTCGCTTGTATTTGTATTAACTCGAATGGATAAAGTATTTAAAGTATTCCCCAATTTGGAAGAAGCAATGGAAAGTTTTGGCGGCGGAAAACCAAAGCTGCAGTGGAAGTAATTAAGTCTCAACATCAATTATTTTATATACTTTATCATTAACCCGTACAGTATCTTCACAAACAAAAGTAACTTCATCTCCTTTATTCGCCATCTCAATTTCAATATTATCTTTTACCATATTGGATAATTTATGATTTATAACTCCCGTAGTATTTCCAATAAGATAAACCGAATCGCCAACTTTAAGAGTTTCGGCTTCTAACCTTACAAATACAATCTTTGTTTGCTTGTAGTAATTCAGCACTTTGCCAACATACGCTTTTTTAGTAGTCGCGCTACTTCCATGCTTATCGGTAAAACTTTCTCCACCGGGTACTCCGAAATAAAAACCGGAAGAAAATCCCCGGTTGTACACTTTTTGTAACTCTTCATAAAGATTGTTTTTAATCTCTTTGGTAAGATTTCCCTCAAAATACAAATCGATTGCTCTTCTATAAGTTGAAACAACAGTTGAAATATATTCAGGACTTCTTTTTCTTCCCTCTATTTTAAATGAATCGATTCCAGTCTCAATTAGTTTATCAACAAACTGGATTGTACACAAATCCTTTGGTGACATAATATAATCTTCACCAAGTATTAGGGTGTATTTATCATCAACATCCTTAATTTCATATTCTCTTCTGCATGGCTGAAGACACTCCCCTTTATTAGCGCTTTTATTGAATAGCTCATGACTCATAAAACATCTGCCGCTAACCGCTACACACATTGCCCCGTGAATAAATGTTTCGATTTCGAGTGATGTCCTTGATTTAATCTCACTAATTTTTTCTAAAGTGCATTCTCGTGCTAACACTACCCGGGAAGCACCTAGTCTTTCATAAAACTTCAAAGATTCTGAATTAGAAATTGAGGCCTGAGTACTAATACAGAACGGCATCTTGTAATCTAAACACTTGTTAATTACCGACATATCCCAGCAGATAATTAAATCTACACCGGAATGCTTTGCCGCATTAACTATTTTATCTAATTGCTCAAGCTCTTCTTCGTAAATAATGGTATTAAGAGTCAAATGTGCCTTCACCCCGGCAGAATGGCACAATTCAACAATCTTTGGTAAGTCCGCTACCGCAAAATTATTAGCTGCGGCACGCATATTTAGATTTTCAACTCCAAAATAAACTGCATCGGCACCATTATGAATTGCCGTATTTAACATCATCCAATTTCCTGCCGGCGCGAGGAGTTCTGGTTTTTTATTTAGTTTGTTCATTTTCGTTCAGCTTATAATTACTTAAAAACAGTTTTTAGTTGCGCAGAGTAGCTGCCTGTACCTTATTTTCGGCTTAAAGATATCTTACTGAAACAGTAAAAAATTCTCTTTCCTTTTTATTATCTTAGACTAAAATAATAAAAAAGTTTGTAGATGAGTCTTAAGTCCATTATTTGAAGAATGGGAATCTCAACTTATAAAGTTTAAAGTGAAAAAAAAGACTAACACAACAGAAAATTTAATCTTCCCAGGAGCTGAGTTCTTCTACCAAAACTTAGCACCAATGTTGTTAACTCATAAAGATTCTTCAATTATACCAAATAAAAAATTGCTTGATCTTTTAGGACCCGAGTATGATTTCGGTGATGTTTTTTTTCAGAATATAGATTTATACGATCCTCGAAATTTTAAGATTACTTCAGAGGCACTTCCCTTTTTAAGCAATGATTCAACTTCGGTTTTAGACTTTCTATTTAAATTATCCGATGCAAATATAGGCGACAGATGGTTTCGAGTTGATACTTTTAATGTCCCCGATTCTGATGTTAATAAAGTTTCCTTTTTTCATGATGTAACCGAAGCAAAAGAACAAGAACAAAGTATATCAGAAACTTTAAATAGCATACAGACAGTTTTTTATTCTTCAAATGCAGAAGGTACCGATTACAATTTTATTTCTGATGCTGTGAGAACTCTCTTTGGATTTACCCCCGAAGAGATTTATGGTAATAAAACCAAGATGCTTCGCTCTATTTACAGCGATGATTTTATGAATTTCAAGAGATTTATAAAAAAATTAAAAGCCGGCACTGATGCTGTAGTTGAATATAGAATGAAAGACCGTTTTGGAAAGGAACATTGGATTAGACACTCTGGAATTCCAATTAAAAAGGGGGGCGTTATCGTTCGCGTTGTGGGAACGCTGAGTGATATTACTGAAGAAAAATTTATTCAGCTTAAACTTGTTAAATCGGAAGAACGATTTCGTTTATTAGTTGATACCGCCGATGATCTGATATTTATACTTGATGGATTTGGCTATTTTTGGATGGTCAATAAAAATGGGGCAAGAGCTTTAGGCTACACTCCCGAAGAAATGAAGGGAAGGCATTTTCTTGAGTTCATTGATAAAGAATATGAAAATAAAATTACCGAGGCGTTTTCAAAAATTTTAGTTACGGAAGATATCACCACTTTTGAAGCGGTTTTTTTAGACAGATTTGATCGTGCCATTACTTTTGAGATTAACGCAAAACCGGTAATGAACGAGGGAGAGATCACTGGAATGTTGAGTATCGGCAGAAATATTAGCCGAAGAAAAGCAGACGAACAAAAAATTAAAGATCTTAATTCTAAATTGATTGAGGCAAATAGAATAATTGCAATAGAAAGAGAAAGAGCCCGACACAAAATTACAGTACTTGAAGAACTTAATAAGTTAAAAAGTGAATTCATTTCAAATGTATCGCATGAGCTTCGGACTCCCCTTGCCTCAATCGTTGGTTTTGCCGAAACTATTGAATCAGATTCTGAACTGCCACCGGAATCTGTTAAAGAATTCAGCAATATTATTTTAACCGAAGGGAAAAGACTTGCAAGATTAATTAATGATTTACTCGACTTCTCCAAACTCGATACGGGGGTAGAAGAGCTTCACAAAGAAAGCACCAACATTGTTGAACTTGCCACTCAAATAATTAATAGCTTTAAAGATGCAATGGATGAGAAAAAGATTTCTGTTACTACCGAGTTTGCAGCAAAAGAAATAGAAATAAAACTCGATAAAGATAGAATTTCTAAAGTGCTTTTTAATTTATTGTCCAATGCATTAAAATTCACAAATCCCGGTGGACGAATTTCAGTATTGATACAAGATTTTGATTCCGAGGTTGAGATTGCGGTAAGTGATACGGGGGTGGGAATACCCGAAAAAGAAATTCCTAATCTATTCCAAAAATTTACAAAAGTACAAAGAATTGGAGCTCAGGTTGGAGGAACAGGTTTCGGACTTGTAACAGTTAAGCAGATTGTTGATTTACACAAAGGAATTATTAAGGTTAGTAGTGAGGTTGATAGAGGATCTACATTTATTATCCGCTTGCCAAAATAATTATTGAGGGAAAATTGGAAAAATTAGTTTTTATTGTTGATGATGAAGAATCCATTTTGAAAATGCTTACTCACTGGGTAAAAAATCAGTGGGGATATTCTGTTAAGACTTTTACTAATGGAGCAGATCTTCTTCAATCGTTACATCAAAATCCGGATTTGGTTTTGTTGGACATAATGTTGCCCGATATTAATGGAAACGTTATTCTTGAAAAAGTAAAACTTCAAATGCCTTCGTTACCGGTAATTATGTTATCGGCACAAGGAAGTGTTGACGTAGCCCTTGAATCTATAAGATTAGGGGCTTATGACTATTTTCCAAAACCTGTTGATAAAAACAGACTTGAACCCGCGATACGAAACGCAATTAAAAATCATGACCTTGAAAGAGAGATATCAAAACTAAAACAAAACATTAGAACTGAATATAGCTTCGAAAATATCATTTCAGCAGATAAAAAAATGCAGGACGCCTTTCGTATGATTTCAAAAGTGCTGGATAATGATATAACCGTTTTGATTCATGGTGAAAGTGGAACCGGGAAAGAACTTGTTGCAAGAGCAATTCATTATAATGGAATAAGAAAGGACAATTCCTTTGTTGTAGTTAATTGCGCCTCAATTCCAAGAGAACTTTTAGAAAGCGAGTTATTCGGACATGAAAAAGGTTCGTTCACAGGTGCTCACCAAAGAAAGATCGGCAAATTTGAACTGGCGAAGGGGGGAACTATTTTCCTCGATGAAATTGGTGAAATGGAAATGTCTCTTCAAGCAAAAATATTAAGGGTTATTCAGCAAAAAGAATTTGAGAGAATTGGCGGCAACGAAGTAATAAAAACTGATGTTAGAATTATTTCTGCTACAAATAGAGACTTAAAAAACGCCGTAGAGAATAAACAGTTTAGAGAGGATTTATACTATCGCCTAAACTCTTTCCCAATTAATATATTACCCTTGAGAGAAAGAAAAGGTGATATTGTTATTCTAGTTGATCACTTTTTGCAGTTGTTCAATAAAAAGCTAAACAAAGAGGTGAAGGGAGTTACAAAGCAAGCTCTTAAAATAATGTATGATTATGACTGGCCCGGTAATGTTCGTGAATTAGAGAATACGATTGAGCGCTGTATGATTTTAAGTGATAGCGATATGATAGATGTGGATGTTCTACCTACAGTTATTAAAGGGCAATTCATTAATCCTTCTATTCCATCAGATAATGTTTTGTTTGGAGATGAATCTCCAGTAATTCCTTTTGAAAAATTAAAAGAGGAAGCAATTAAACACGCGTTGAGGATTACACAAGATAATGTAGTTGAAGCTGCTCGTAAATTAAGAATTGGGCGGGCTACAATGTATAGGTTAATGGATAAGTATAACATTGATCATCGAAAAGATTAGAGGGAGAAATTATGCCAATAATAGAAGAAGTAATTGATGATATCTTAATTGAAATTGTTAATATGGAACGTGCTACACTTGTAGAAGCTGATGACTTTAAAGCAAGAATCTCTCATAGGATTGATCAAGGTTACAAAAAAGTTATTATTGATCTCTCCAACGTAGATTTTGTTGATTCTTCTTTTTTGGGCGTTATAGTTAATACGCTAAAAAGAGTTGCAAAAATGGGAGGGGATTTAAAACTGGTTGGATTTAGACCGGCCGTGAGAGCGATGTTTGAATTAACAAGACTCTTCCGGGTGTTTGAATCATTTACTGATTTGCAAGACGCAATTAAAAGTTTTCATAATTAAAAATTATTTAGGGAATTTACTGTGGAACAAGATAACGCCAATAAGTTAACTGGTACTATTTTATTGGTTGAAGATGAAGTAAATATTGCAAAACTATTCACATATAATCTTACAAAAGCAGGTTTTAAAGTTGAGCATTCTTTAAATGGCAAAGAAGCCCTGGCCGTAGTTTATAACATTCGTCCCGATATTATTATTAGCGATGTAATGATGCCCGTAATGGATGGTTATGAATTTCGACGAAAATTACTTGAGGAGCCCGAATTAAAAAAAATCCCCTTTGTCTTTCTAACCGCTAAAGGGGAAGATGATGATATATTACAGGGATATGATATGGAGATTGAGGATTATATCATCAAAACCTCAAGCCCCAAAATAGTAATAGCTAAAGTTTCCGCCATACTTAAGACACTCGAAAAAGAGAGAACAAAAATTGTGGGAGAAGTTCAAAAAGCAGCCGATACAATGGGCGCAAAGGTTGTGCCGGATGAATTTCCAACATTTGATGGATTCAAAATTAAACATTGGCATCTACCTTATAAAAATATTCCCGGCGGCGATTTTATTGACTACTTCAAAATTGATGATGATAATCTTGCTGTAATTCTTGGTGATGTTATGGGTAAGCGATGGGGCGCCTGGTATTTTGCTGTTGCGTATGCCGGATACGTTAGAAGCGCAACGAGATTTGTATTGGAGTCAACAACAGATTTTAAACCCAGCGAAATTCTGCAAAAAGCAAATGAGTCAGTCTTTAAAGATGAAAGAATTTCTGAAGTATTCGTTACTCTTTCAATAATTATATTAAATAACAAAACCAAAACCGCTCGCTATTCGGGCGCAGGTGATCTTCCATTATTTTTTAGATCGGTTGACGGAAAAGCCGATAAATTTATTTCCGAGGGCACTCTGCTTGGCTTTAGTCATCAAGGCGATTACAATGATATTGAATTAAAACTTAATTCTGGCGATGAATTATTCCTAGTTACAGATGGAATAATTGAAGCGCGGAATAAAGCCGGTGAGCTTTACGAGCAGGAAAGATTTCTAAATTTTCTTCAAAGTATAAACCCACAAGAAGATTGCGTTGAACAAATTAAAAAAGAAATATTTGATTATACCGGCGGTGAAATGGATGATGATATAAGTGTAATCGGAATTAAATCAATCTAATCTTTATTAAAAATTGATCCGGTTTTTATTTTAAGAAATTCGAATCTTTCTTTATCAATGGTAATTTGATTATAAATACTAACAATATCTTCCTTTGTAATTTTATCAAAATCTTCCCTTCGCGGAAGTATTAGCAATCCACACATATCAATATAGGCCGGACTTATAACAATTTGCTTGTTTCCCTTTTCATAAAACTGAAATGGGCGGTGGGCTCTTCTTGGGAATATGAAAACCCGCCAAAAATTATCGGAATAACTGCAAGCAATATTCATCATTGGTTCTTTGTTTTCATCAGTAATTTTTTCATAAAACATATAAAATTTCTTGAACAACCTTATTAATTCTGCTTTATTTCTTCCCTCAATACAAATTAAGTAACGCAGGTAATTTTCAATGAATCTTACTTCAACTGATTCACCACAATAAATTTGTTTTGTGTGGAGCGATATTATTTTGGAATATTCTCTCTCGGTAACTGTAAAATTTTTTGTGCCCGCCTGAAAATGCATATGATCGGGGGCAGAAGCCCCGCAATTTGGCCCATTATAAAACAAACTATAGTATGAACAAAAATCCCTTGCCGCTTCGAGCATTACCTCAAAATTGTGAAATATGCTTTGTGGAATATGTTTACTTTTAGCAATTGTGAAATGCTCCGGAAAAATCGGAAATGGATTGCTAAGTATCAGATAATCTTCCTTGTATGTTAAGCCATTTTGTTGTTCAAATAGATTTTCTAAACATAAAAAACAATTTCGCCGAGACAGAGCTTCTGGCGCCACATCCGCTGTTGATGAAATTAATCTTTCCGGATTATGCTGAATTGTAATTGTATATGAACCGAAATCAATCGTTTTCGTTTCAACTTTTTGAAGGGCCTGATAATTTCTAGAAAATAGAGGCCACGATCCCTGCTGATCAACAATCAATAATTTTGTTTGTTCAGAATACCAATTATTGCGATCGTTCTTCCCGGGCTTCTTATGATAAATCATTTTATACTTAACTTTTATTAATCAATTTAAATCCTTTGTAATTTATCTTTCAGAAGCCCAAAGAGCAAAAAAAAACTTGTCTTGATTAATTTTTTTTCTTTGAAAATGGTCGAAAAACTTACCTCGACCCCACGGGATGTGATTTCGCTCAAAACTCGAGTTGTGATTGGAAACCATTTTCTCTAAATTTGCCCCCTAATTATTCGATCATAGAGTAAATGAATTTAGCAAGATTAAGACATAATATTTTTCTGCCCTTTGTGTTGTTACTTCTAGTGAGTTTTTCTTTCAATTCAGAGATCAACTCAACTCAGCAAATTCCTGTTTCTTGCAATTTATTTTCTAATATCGAATATCATATTGAGGATGGTTTCACATTAATTAATTCTTCAATTTCACCAGAAATTTATTCCCAATTCAAAACCTCCAACTATTCGGATAACAATTTCTCAAATGAATCATTACTTTCAATAAACAATTTGCATTTGAAAGGAATAAAACGATCGGCATTAAAAAATGCTATTCGAAGTATAAAAATTTGAGTTTGTAATATTTCCGATTCTCTGATATAACCTATTAGTTATGTTTCACAAACAAGAGGATAATTTGATAAAAATAAAATATGCTGTGTTTTTAATTCTAACCGGAATAAGTGCCTCGCTAATTAATTTGGGAGACACCTCCGCGTTTGAGAATAACAGCGCAAAAGTTGTAATCAGTAAAGATGCCGAACCGGTTGTTGAACCAATCTCATTTGAAGAAATTGGAATAATGAAGGCTTCCTGGTATGGTCCCCGGTTTCATGGCAAACAAACAGCAAATGGTGAGTCGTATAATCAGATGGCTCTAACAGCAGCACACAAAACACTACCATTTGGGACTCTCTTAAGAGTGACAAACCTAAAGAATGGTGAATCTGTAATTGTTAGAATTAACGACAGAGGACCATTTATCGAAGGAAGAGATTTAGATCTCTCTAAAGGTACGGCCCAATCTCTGGGAATGATAAAAAAAGGTGTGGTAAAGGTAAAAGTTGAACGCCTTCAAATTTCAAACCTATTGGATGTTGCTTCTACCCTTCGTTAATTTTGAAAATGCGGGCTAGACACAGCCCGTATTTTTCTTTATAATTATAAAATAAATCTCCCCATAAAATAGCCTTTAGATGTTTTTCAAATCATTGCGCTGACTAACTTGAATATAATAAAGCTAATATGGCATCGCTGCTTTAATTGTTTTTCAAACGTATTTTAGTAGTATTAATTTTACTTTTATGTTCGATAATAATAACTTTGCCCTCGTTAACTATTGAATGTATGAATAAAGCTATAGCCGAAATAAAATCTGTCTGGATCGAAAAACTGAGCGACAAATCCTTCCGCTGGCACTTTTTTTATAGTATAATAATTCTTGCTGTTGCTCTCTATATTATTGCAAGATATTTAAAGTATATTGAGCAACGCCCTGGTTTTACATTTAACGACCCGCTTCTTATTTCATTTGAAGCAATAGATTTGACATGGGTTACATTTATAATGATGTATGGTGCTTTATTTATTGCATTAATAACAATGACGAAGCACCCCCGCAATATGCTTTGGGCAATTCAAGCTTATGCATTAGTAATTTCCATGAGAGTAATTACCATTTATTTTATGCCCCTTGAAGCTCCCCCTGGAATAATCCCTATGGACGACCCTTTCATTGCGTTTTTTGGAGGAGGGGAAACATTACTTAAGGATTTATTTTTTTCGGGGCATACAGCAACAATGTATTTGCTTTTTCTCGTTAGCCCTCATAAAAAATTTAGATGGATTTTTTTAATTATTACAATATTAGTAGCAACAGCCGTAATATTACAGCATGTTCATTACACAATTGATGTAATTACTGCCCCATTCTTTAGCTATACTTCTTATCGAATCACCCGTTTAATAAACTCAAAAAAGAAAAGATAACGTGGAATTTTTTCCTTCGTTTTATGGTTTCAAATAAAAAGACATAGAATTATATGATTTCCGAAGTAATTTATCTTCATTATTTAAATGCTCTGTTGGAAGGAAACAAAAAAGAGTGCACGCAAATTGTTGTAAACCTAATCGATCAAAAAATTCAACTAAAAGATATTTATGTTCATTTGTTTCAGCGCTCGATGTACAGGGTGGGTACATTGTGGGAAAAAGAAAGATGTGGCATTGCTGATGAACATATAGCTACTAAAATCACAGACTCCCTAATTGAATTAGTAAACTACTCATTTGCATCCAAAGAGCGGGTAGGAAAATTAGCGGTTATAACAGGAATAGATAAAGAGTTCCATGAATTAGGGGCCAAAATGGTTGCTGGTTACTTTGAGGCCAGCGGCTGGGATACATGCTTTTTAGGTTCAAATACGCCGCAGAATGAAGTTTTGAGAATTATAACCGAGAAAAATCCAGATATTGTTGGAATAAGTAGCAGCTTTTATATAAATATTATGAGATTGATTAAGCTGATTCAACTAATAAAAGAAAATAAACCTGATCAAGAAATATTGGTTGGCGGACAAGCGCTCGCCGATGGAAGATCTGAAGGTTTATCGAAATTTGATAATGTAAGATATATTGAATCCCTCAATGAATTGGAAGAATTCCTTGTATCATTTCAAAAAACATAATTTTTAAGATCCCCGCCAATCTCTTATTTTAGACCATCTTATTTTAATTGGAGCTTTGATGAAGAAATTATTATTGATACTTCTTTTTTACTTTATTCCCCAGTTGATCATTTCACAAAAACAGGATCTGGATATTATTAAGCCAATTAATCTAACTGCAGGTAAAGCAGATTCCATTTTAGTTAGCGACCTTTTTTTCGCAGAAGAATATGATGTGCGATTCAAAAAAAATAAACTGCTAGATGTTTCTTACAATAAGAAGACGGGGATGATAAAATTTTATCCCGATCTAACTTTTTCTGGTACTACATTATTGGATTTTCAATTGAGCAATTCAACTTATTCAATTCCAGTTCGTTCACAAATTAATCAGAAATTTAAGTTCAACTATAAACCCGAAAAAAAATATAAATCGCTCACCCTATTCGGAAGTTTTAATGGATGGGATCGGGGAAATCTTCCAATGAAAGATGAAGATGGGGATGGAGAGTTTACCGCAGAAGTTGCACTTGAACCGGGAAGATATGAGTATAAATTTTTTGGAGATGGGGAAGAAATAGTTGATCCACTAAATCCTGATCGAAAACCGAATGGGATGGGGGATTTCAACTCTATTTTTAATGTTGCAGATTTAAATGTTGGAACTCACTTTCTTCATATAGCCGATAAAAAGATTTCCAAACAGAAATCTCTATTTTCATTTTTATATGAGAATGAAAAAGATGGCAGCAGCATTAAGAAAGAAAACGTTATTGTTCTTTTGAACAACAAGAGACATCCTTTCCGTATTTCGCAAAAGAATAAAATTGAGGTTGCAGTTTCCAGAAATGAAAACAAAGGACAAAACACTTTAAGAGTTATTGTTTCAAAGAGAGGGCGTTCATCAAATATTCAAACGGTTAAATTGCACGATGGAATTCCCGCAGGTAATGATAACTTTAGTTGGCATGACGCAATTATTTATTCGCTAATGATAGATCGATTTAATGATGGGGATAAATCAATAAACAAACCAATTATACATGATTCACTCCACATCAAAGCAAATTATATGGGAGGTGACCTTCAGGGAATAATCAATAAACTAAATGAGGGCTACTTTACAAACCTTGGAATTAATACACTGTGGATTTCTCCCGTAAACGATAATCCCGATAAAGCATATAAAGAAGCTCCCGCACCACATCGATGGTATTCTGGATATCATGGTTATTGGCCTATATCTTCAAATATTGTTGAAGATCAATTTGGAAATATGAACAAGCTGCGCGAACTTGTCAGTTTAGCACAAAGTAAGGGAATAAAAATACTTCTCGATTTTGTAGCCAATCATGTTCACGAACTTCACCCGATTGTAAAACAAAAACCGGATTGGTTTGGCAATCTTAATTTACCCGATGGAAGAATGAATTTACGTTTGTGGGATGAGCAAAGGCTAACTACCTGGTTTGAGCCCTACCTTCCAAAATTTAATTTTGTCAGTTCAAAAGAAGTAATAGATTTTATGGCTGATAACGCTATTTGGTGGCTTCGAACAACCGGAGCCGATGGATTTAGGCAAGACGCGGTTAAACATATATCGAACAATTTTTGGCGTACTCTAACTCGCAAAATTAAAAAGGAAATTGAAATACCAGAAAAACGTCATGTTTACCAAATTGGGGAAACTTTTGGAAGTTATGAATTAATTAGCTCATACGTAAACAATGGACAATTAAGCGCTCAATTTAATTTTAATGTTTATGATGTAGCGCTTCCAACAATACTCGATCCGCAAATGTCATTTAAATCTCTAGATGCCGAAATTAAAAAATCATTTTTAGTTTATGGCGAGAATAATTTGATGGGAAACGTTATGGATAGTCATGACAAAAATCGATTTATGTCCTTTGCCGATGGCGATCTGGAATTGAGTCAGTGGAGTGCAATTGAAGAGGGCTGGAATAATCCTCCACGGGTTGATAATCCTTCAAGTTACGAAAAAGCAAAACTATATTATGCATACATGCATGCAATTCCGGGATTACCAGTAATTTATTATGGAAGCGAGTTTGGGATGACCGGCGCATCCGACCCAGACAACAGAAGAATGATGCGATTCGATAATGAATTAAATGAAAATGAAAGCAACATGCTTTCACAGGTCAGCAATATTGTTAATATAAGAAAGAATAATTCAGCACTAAGATATGGTGATTTTTTAACCTTGCATGCCGATCAAAACTTATATGCGTTTATTCGTTCAGACTTGAATCAGAGAATTTTAGTTGTACTTAATAAAAACGAAAAAGAACAGAATGTAAATATTGGGCTGCCTGGGGTTTATAAAGTAAATAATGCTATCGATTTAATAACGAACGATGTAATAACGATAGCAAATAATAAATTCAGTTTATCAATACCTGGTTATGGCTACAAATATTATAATTTGAAATGAAATCTTTAGAGCAGCTCAGAAAATCGGCGCTGCTCTTTTTAAATTTAGTGGGATTTAAGTGTTGTTAATAAATAAGATTAATGCAGATTATCATACTCACTAATTTTCATTTTAATGATGGCCTCTGCATCATTATACATCTCTTGAATAAAATCATCGTAAAAGTTATAAGTTCTTTCTTCAAAGCTCATTTTGTCAATTCTATCAAAAAGAAGCTGTCTGGCATTTTCTATATCTTTCCCATAAATATGATATGAATCGGCATGCCAATTCATTCTACCAAGATTTACGGTTCTACCCGTTCGCTTTGATATTTCGGCGGCAATTACATCTTTATTAAAATTAATAAAGCCAAACATATTCATAAAACTTGCACCCCATGCGTCATTACTTCTGAATCTTACGTTACAATTTAACCACCACACTCCCTCTTCATCTTCAATAATTCTGTACCATAATGATTGCAAACATGGGGGATCGAAGCAATCAACATCAAGATTTGGCATCCAGGTAATCATTTGCGCTTGTCTTGTGTATGGCTGCTTAATTAATTTTTCAATTACTACTTCAATTTGGTCAATCGAAAAATGTCCGGCTTGTTTTGATTCACCATTAATCAACTCTTTCCAAGCTCCATAATTCGCAAGTCTTCCATGATAAGTGTACTCCCACCTCGTATCGTTCTCGTCATTAATATTTTTTACCCAATGATCTTTAAAGCCGGACAGTTCCATTACATACTCGCGCAGATTATCAATCCCGCCTGGAAACGCTCGGTGAATCATTGGATCGGTCAAAGGTTCAAGGATAGTTATATTCATGGTTGAATCAATGCTTAAGGGATCACCAGGTTTATCATACTGAGTTTTGAATTGCATTCCATTATTGTAAAGCGAAACGAGTGCTTTTTCGTAAGCTTCAGCAAGTGTGGTTGCAGAAACAGTTATTACCGGAATACTTTTTAACATTTGTTGACCTATAAAATTGGTTTTATCTTATAAAAAATTTGTAAGCAAATTTAGTTCTCGTCAATATAGAATTCTATTATGATATTCGTACTTTATTTTTCTGTAATTTTAATTAACAACTCAACATGAAATATCTAAGACTACAAATATTTATTACTTCTATTTTATTGAAATCATTTTTTTAACAAAGCTTTTATTATTTGCCAGCATTCGGCACAAATATACTCCCGAGGATTCATTAGAAAGGTCCACTGTAAATGAATAACTTCCCGACGCAAGATATTCGTTTACAACGGTGCGAATTAATTCTCCAAGAGCATTGTAAATTTCCACACTTACAACTCCTGATGAAGCTAAACTAAATGATATTATTGTAGATGCATTAAAAGGATTAGGATAGTTTTGTGCTAATCTAAACTCAAGAGGTCGGGCATCATTCTCGATACTTGTCACCAAAAAATCATTTTTCTTGCATGGAGTTCCTATAGAAAGAGATGCTTTCCAGCTTGAGGGAAGACTGTTATCTGAAAAAGGATCAACCAAGGAAAGAGTATGTCCTTTTCCATCCGGCTCCAGAACCCACGGAGCTGCGTCATCGTAGGCTACCGAATCAACCAAATAATTATTTTGATCAAATATTCGAACTTGATCTCCACTATTATTCAATCCAAATCCCAAATCACCTAGTATTGGAATTTCGTTTCCATAAACTTTTCTGAACTCAGATGTGTCGCGGCAAAAGACCAGATATCCTTCACCTTTTATTATGGTGTTGTTTGGCACTAAATAAGCGTTGTCGTTTGATTCATCTTTAACAATCCAATCAGAAATATCTATTGGCGATTTCGAAACATTATAAAGTTCAATCCAATCTTCCGAATCATAATTAGGATGTGAGTTATAATTTATTTCATTAATTACAATATTCGTTGTGGAATTGGCATCAACAGAAAAATTAGCAGTTACACTTGCTGATACTGCTATATTAACTGCAATCGATTGCTCTTTTGAATTGAATGCACCGCTCCAGCCATCAAACTTATATCCCGGTTTAGGAACTGCATTAAGCTGAATAGCATTATTCTGAAAATATATACCAGTCCATGGTAGTTTGGACTTTTCAAAACTTAGTGAGTTTAATTCAACTCGTCCCCCTTCACTGGCATTTATTGTTATGTTTACATTATTGCCGCATTTAAAGAAATCGCGTACAAATCCCCTGAGGTACCCTGGTCGATCTTTGGCAAACGAATTCATTCTATCGAGATTTTCACCGCCAATACTAAATCTGGCACGATGCCTTGAAATTTCACTCGATATATGATCTGCCATATTTTTAATAATGTTTACTACTCGATTGCTTTCAAAATTTGTGTTGAGTAAGTCTGCAATTAAATTAATAAACTTATTTTTTATTTTGGGGTTTTCTACTAGCTTCCTCGGAAGTAATGTTGACCAGGTGGGATTTGAACCGGGACGAGTTTCAATTCCCGAGAGTAAATAAGTTAAATGATTTTCCGATTGTCCGTTACTTTCGTATAAATTAAAACCAAAGTCTAAATCGTAAAGTATCCAACGCCATTTTCCTTTATCACTTCTTTCACGCCAGTATTTAATATTGTTGGCAGGCCAATCTTGACTGTTATAATAAACTTGCGCAGCAAAGTATAAAAGACATTCATCCAAATCGATCATCTTATTTACGTAATTATAAGCTGCATCGGTGGTCATATCATTTGTACTTATGTAGTTTATCAACTCTTGATAATGATTTGCATCACCATGAATAACAGTCATATTACCTTCTAGCATATCGATACTATCGGGATCTACTCCATGTCGTGCGGCAACATAGTGCTCATTTATTTTTTCTCTGATGTTATAGATTCCCCAATATTCACCATTTATAAAAGTCGTTGCCGGTCGATATTCCAAATAGTCAATATCTAAATCTTTTACTAAAGTCTGCATCATTGCGTCACGAATATGAGTGTATTGAAAATCGTTACCCGAATTTCTTAGCACAAATGATTTAAATGAGGTGATATCAAAATTTGGAAACAGTGGATAATCAATTTTAGATGCGCCATAACTGTCTTTAAATTTAATTGAGAAAGATTTTTGTGGAAAAGCTCTACTCCATGCACCGTAAATTGCAATTGCACAGTTTTCTGAGAAGCCAAGTTTTTTATTATCATCATAAAACTCAATATGAGCAGGTCTTTCCCAGTCCATCCAAAAATTCGCACCAAAATTAGGGTTGGCGGAAGTCCAGCCTGGTCCATTAGCATAAATTCCATAATTATAATCAAAAAGATTGTATGGATCTGATGATAATGAAATAACCGGTAGTGTTGTTTTTTCATTAATAAAATATGTTTGGCAAATTATTGGGCTGGGCAGGTAAGCTGGTTTTAAACTGAATGCTTTTATAACTGTCGTCTTTTGAATGTTGATAGGACCAGAATATTTAATTGAATTTGTGTCGGGATCGCTTCCATCAATCGTATAAAATATTTTACTTTCGCCGGCATTTAGAGTAAGATTAATTGCTGCAGGATAAAATCCTCCTTGTAGAGAAGTAACAACAGCATCGGCATAACCCATAAATTCTTTGCCTGTGTTCGCCTTTCCTGGGGAAGGAAATTGAAAATTCCATGATAAATTACCATCCTTGATTCGGGCATATGAAATATCTGTTGCCGATTCTGGCACACCCACACTATTGATAAGTTCACCATTTGGCAAACTCAATAAAATTGTCTCACCGGAGGCTGAAATTTTAAAATTAGTATGGGCATTGGTCAATGTATTTCCTAATCCAAGTATTGCGGGAGATCCCTTTGCACCAACCGGCTTTTCACTTAATCCTACTGAAAGAAAAGGAATAAGAGATAAATCAGTTGAAGTTGAACTTGCATTATGTACTTCAATGGCAATGGTATTCTCGCCATTTACAAATAAATCTTTTTTAAGTGTAATTTCAAATTTTTCCGGCGAACCGCCACTGTACATTACCGCTTCACGACTCGATGCCAGGGCGTTCCAAGCCGGTCTTGTGCCAACACTACCGATATTAGCCCGAGCTACTTCAACACCATTAATATATGCTACAAAACCATCATCGTAATCAACATGTAAAACAACTCTCATAATTTTATTAACATCATCGATATTTATTTTTTTTCTAACGAAAAGAGAAATGAAAGGACTAACTGAACTTAAATTAGTTGCGTCATCATTATCGCCAAATCCAAATCCGCTAGCGCCTTCAGTCCACTGAGTATCATTAAATGATGGATCAATCCAAGTTGAAGGAACAGCCGCACTGCCTATTATATACTTCCATCTGTCTCCTTGCGTAATAATAGTTTCCCAATGCTTAAGTACAGATACCCTATCCTTATCGGAAGCGAATACAATTAAATGCTCTCCTGGAACAATAGAAATATTTCCAAATTTCCATTTATGAAGGTTAGAGGCATCATCGCTCAAACCATATCCCAAAAGATTTATCTCTGAATTTCCTTTATTGTACAATTCAATCCAATCGCTTGCTTCTCCATCCTCATCTTTAATTGTTAATTTATTTGAAGCCATTACTTCATTAATCACTACATTTTGAGAGAACGCCAATGTGGGCAGTAATAAAAATAAGATTATTAAATACTTATTCATTTAAAATTCCTATTATGTTTTAAACAAGACTTATTCTTTAATCTAATTCGACTTACTGACAAATTACAATAATGGTATATCAGTAATGCTTTCGCTCACCGTTATAAAAACTATAAATCAATCTATAATGCCCGCAGCAATTATTTTACCGGGGGATATGCGCCAATATATGGTTTAGAGCGATTAATAAGTTTATTGATGTTTGCTGGCAAATTTTGCGCCTTATAAGCTTCAGAAAATTTTTCTAATGGTTCATAATTATTCAAATAACTACTTTTAAATAAGGGACCTCTATAAGCCGGCAAATATTTACTATTTAAGGAGAATGATGGATAAAGTTTTTTTAGCTCATCCAATGAATTTATTCCTAATTGGCACAAATTATTCATTGCCGGGCTCCATAGAATTAGAGGTGCCGTATATTTTTCACCTTCACGTATGTATATATTAAAATCAAGTTGTTCTAGTTGTGAGTTGTTAACTTTTTCACACAATGCCGCCGGCTGCCAAACGTAAAAGAGCGGCCTATCAAAATTATCATCGGCAACCATTATATTATTGACAAAAATATGTCCATCACGCTCATCAACATCGGGGCCAGTGCTTGGATGCCAACCAAAATGATCACCTTGTGCACTTCTTTCATTACGGGCAATACAAGCAGTGCTATTAATAAAGGTATTATTATAAATATGTACATCAGAACTATTTAACACCCAAATTCCATGATCGCAGTTAACAAATACATTTCCAACACAAATTGCTTTTTGTGATATTTCAAAGAAAAAGCCATTATCACTTGGCCAGGGTTGATTGATATTAAAATTACTTTTAATGTTTCCAACTCCCTCAATCCAATTATTTGTAAAAACGCCATCAACATTTCCTACATCATACCATATACCATTTGAATAGGGGTGTTCAATTACAAGATTATCATTGCAAGTAACTCTGTAACATTGATTAAATATTTTTACTGCAGCTGGGTAGTAGCCAGTAATCTGCTCAATATTATTTCTTCTAATCACATTTTTTTCCAATAACACATCATTGGAGCTTAAAATATAAATACCTTCGGTGCTTGTATCACTCACGAGACAATTACGGAAGGTCATTTTATCACCTCGGAAGTAACCGGCAACACGTGAACAATAAGTAATAGTACAATTTTCAAAAGTTGATCCAACAACTTCTTTACCATGATTTGCTTCGGCGGATAGCCCTTCAGGATCTGTTCCTTCAATTTCAATTGCCCGGTATGCATATTGTGTAAAAGTTATTCCTCGAATTGTAGGTCCTATGCGATCTGATTTTTTATTGTGAACATCTTTAGTCGTTCTAATAAGTGCCGCATCATATGCTGTAATTTCTATTTGATATTTTTGAGGATCTACGCCTATATATACCAAGCCAGTTTCATAATCTATGTAAAAAGTGTTGTTATCAACTTCCCCTTCCCAACCAGCTGATTGTAAAAATTTTCCATCTGCAAAAACCATGTCATTATTAAAACGATGCTGTGGAGTCTTCTTTCCTTCTCTATTTCTTCTCCACCAATCCGCTGGTTTTGAGGGAAACAGGTGAGACCATTTTGTTGTCCATAATCCATTACCAAGATTAGTCCATTCTGTGGCAACAAAAGTACCTTTTAGTATTGGTTGTTCATCTTTATAAGGTTGTATTGTAATGCCTTGATTTAAAGTCAAATTACCGGTACGATATACTCCCCCTCTCATTATTATAGCGTCTCCGGTTTTTACCTTTTCAATAGCCGCTTCAATTGTAGTTGGGTTTGAAATGGTATGACCGGAATTTTCTACTTTTCCATCTGTAGAAACATAAAATATTTGTCTCGCTGATTTTGGAAGTTCATAAGTTTGTTGAATTGGTCCGTATGGTCCCCCCGATGGCTGAGCAATAATTTGAAGAGAGCTATAATTTAGAACGGGAAGTAATAAAATTATTAAATAGAAGAGGAGTGACTTTGTTCTCTTATCTTTTCGGTTTTGATTAATTTTCATTGGATGCTCCTTTATTAATTTTAATGTCCCGAACTACTATTATAAATATATATAATATTCAGTAAATGGTGTATTTATTACGTTTTTATTCCAGTATTATAATTACCCTATCTTATCTCGCTAATACTAAATAAATGAGCTGCTTTCGAACATCCGCTTGTTCATATGATACACAATTTATTGAGACCACTTTAATAACTATAGTTTTAAGTAAAGTTTAATCTACCAGAAAAAAACCTTTAATTTTCTGCAGAAATTATCATGGGCAATACTTTTTCAATTAATATTTGATTGAAAATTTCTTGTTCTTCGGTATTAGGTAAATGCGCTGAATTTTCAAACCAACAAAGTGCCTTGCTTGGTGCCTTTAAATATTCGAAATACTTTGCAGATAAAATGGATGGAACTTCATAATCGTGCCTTCCCAGGATAAACCATACCGGCACTTTCAACTCCGGGACAAGCTTAAACAAATCTATTTTTAACAACTCGGGAAATAACAAATCCAGTGACTTAAATATTCCCCGGAAAAAATTAATTCGATCCACGATTGTATATTCAGTTGAAAAGACAAGATTTTTTAGAACAACACCGATAGCCCCCGCTTTGCTTCTATAAAATTCACCACCATATTTACTGAGAATTTTTCTTTGGATAAGAAATTTTTGTTTCCAATTTCCAGTATAAGGCGGTAGTCCAATATTTGTTAATTTTTTAACAGCTTTTATATCATGATTTATACCCGCCTGCTGAAGCGTCCACTCGTAGGAAATTTTTTCGCTCTCTTCAACATTGGACATTTGTCCAATTCCGATATAAGCCGAATACAATTCGGGGTGGTTATGAACAGCAAGAGTTCCAATAACACTTCCCCATGAATGTCCAACCAAGATAATTTTTGTTTTATTAAATCGTTTGATTAAATATTCAGCAAGTTCATTTATATCAGAAACAAACTGCTCAATGTTCATCCTCTCTTTATCTTTAATTGCTTTAAATGATTTTGCGGCTCCTCTCTGATCCCAATTTACAATTATAAAGTGTTTTTCGAGCGGTTGAGTATTTCTTCTCATGAGCGTTAATTGCGAAGTTCCCGGTCCGCCATGTACAAATAGTATTATTGGATTATTAATATTTTCAGAACGTATTAATATCCATTGCAAGGAATTTCCAATTCTAATTTTTTTTAACTCAGCAATACTATTTGGCATCAGTTTGCCGGCGGAGTTTTTAATAGATGGAGTATAGCCGGGGAGTAATATGATAATTAGTAAAATAAACAAAACGATTATTACAATTTCATACATTGAAAATCCTAATTAATTATTATATGCGAATTATTCATCTTAGTAGAATCATTTTCTTTGTTTGAGTCAGCGCACCAGAGTAAATTCTATAAAAATACACTCCACTATTTAAACTGCCTGCATTAAAATTAATTTCGTGATATCCAGCTTCTAATTCTTTATTTATCATTGTCTGCATTTCTCTCCCAAGTGAATCGTAAATTACTAATTTGGTCATCGATCTTTGAGGAAGAGCAAATTTTAATTTTGTAATAGGATTGAATGGATTTGGATAGTTCTGTAAAAGTGAAAAATTGCCTTTTACATTATCTGATTTTTCATTTTTTACATCACTAATTTTGTCACCAAATAAAGCGAGGTCAACAGATTCGGCAATCATTCTGTGTCCGGTTTCATTTGGATGAAGATGATCACCTGTATCAGCAATAGGCAACATTCTTGATGGATTAGCGGGATCCCGTAAAGTTTTTTCAAGATCAATTACCGCATCAAAGCGACCGCTATTTCTAATCCAATCATTAACTGTTCTCCATGCATTTTGCCGATCCGGTGAATCGTATGATGATCCACCAAAAGGCATTAATGTTGCGCCATAAACAATGATTCCATTTGCTCTGGCACTGTCTATCATTTGTGAATATGCAGCAATTAAATCTTGAGCTACTTTAGCCGCACCCTGAGCCCCCCAAGCTTGTCCGATATCATTAATTCCTTCAAAGATAATTAACCATTTAACTCCACTTTGTTTAATTACATCACGATTTAATCTACTTATTGCTGAAGGACCTAAACAATTTCGTAGAACACAATTTCCACCAATACCCTGGTTTAATACAGCAACTTGTTGTGTGGCTAAATTTTCATGAAGTCGGCGAGCAAGCTCATCCGGCCATCTATTTTGTTTATTGGTCCCGGAGCCGCGTCCATCAGTAATTGAATTTCCAATAATTGCAACAGCTGCAGCAGAATCTGAAGCAAGTACATCAATTGTATTTATAACATACCAATGATCTGTCTTTACTGCATTTGAAAAATCCACTTTAGAAATTTCATTTCCAGGGAGTATATACGAAGTGGTTCTCGAACCGGGGTGACCGGTTACATCGGGAGATGTATTTCCAAAATATATTGTGATAGCAATATCAGTTCTTGGTGGTAAATTGAATTGAAACGGATCGGATGTAACCGCGGAATTTCTACTCATGATTACATCCGTCTTTCCACCAAAATATATTTTCCTTTCACTACTTGGATCAATTACTCCATTACCTTTTGATAGAGCAACAGTAACCGAATTCAATGTTACAGGACTTGTGCTGAACTCATTGGAAAACCGGATGCGTAAACTATCTCCGCCAATAGACACACGAACAATTTGACGAAGAGTGTTATTGCTAAGTCCCGGACTCGGCGGATTATTCCCGGGTTCAACAAGTTGCTGAGCTGTACTCCAGGTTCCAACCCATTTGCGCGAGGAAGTTGATTTTACACCTGAGTTACTGAACGCAAATGTAAAATTAGGAAAGATGGTAAATATTATAATTAATATTATCGCGCTACGTGATAAATCTCTTAACAATGATGGGTAATTAAATTCAACATTATTGTTTGATTTGGGCTGACTGTACATTATTAAACTTCTCCATTTATTTATCACAATACGAAAAAAATTTTTCTTTTATTCTACTAATACTTATCGGCTGCAAATTATCGAAGCAGTATCATTTTTTTTGTTTGGACAAAATTATTTGTTTGAATTCTATAGAAATAAACGCCGCTCGGAAAATTACTCGCATCAAAATTAATTTCGTGATGTCCGGCTTCAAGTTCAATATTTACTAATGTTTTAATTTCACTACCAAGCACATCATAAATACCAAGCTTTGTGTGTGTTCTTTGCGGTAAAGCAAATTTCAGTTTCGTAATTGGATTAAAAGGGTTCGGATAATTCTGGCTTATTGAATGCTCTAACGGGATTACTTCTTCCTCGTCAACACTTACGCTAACAAAAGACACTTCATTACTATATTCCGACTCCAATTCACCTTTGTACGCTTTAACTCTATAAACATACGATTTTGTATGATCGGCATTTTTATCTGTATATGTACTTAAACTTCCAGTCAATTTATCAATTATTAAAAAAGATGTCTCCGAAATTTGTTTGCGTTCAATAATGTATCCATCTTCAATTGCCGAATTATCCTTCCAAGAAAGTACGATCTCATTTGAAGCATTAGTTTGCGCTACAAGATTAGTTGGAATATAAATTAATGTAAATTCGCCAACATTGCTCCATGGCCCTGAACCGGCAAAATTTTGAGCTTGAACTCTCCAGAAATATTTTATCCCTTCAGAAAAAAATGAAACTGTTGATAATGTATCAGTTACTAAGGTGGATTTGAAAATAGTTGCAAAGTTCTGCGCTCTTGATACCTGTACAGTGTATTCGGTTGCTTCTTCAACTTTATTCCAGCTAAAAGTAACATAACCGGTACGGCTTGGAAGCGGTGAGGGAGACGCTAATTTGGGTAGAGCTGTTGGAATTGATAATGTTGTAACAAAATTTCCTATACTGCTCCAGGGACCCAATCCTCCCTTACTTTTTATTCGAATCCGCCAAAAGTATTTAGTTCTCTCCAATAAATTATCAAATGTTATCAATGTATCTGCAGTTGTTGAATCGCTTTTAATTATTGTATTAAATCTCGGATCTGTTGATAGTTGGATATAATATTTTTCAGCTTGAATTATTTTATTCCATTTAAAAGTAATATTTGTTTGCAAACCTGTTTGGCTATCTGAAGGATTCACTAAAGTGGTAAAATATGTTGTATCGTTAGAGAGTTCGGGTGTTGTCCATTTAATCCATGGAGATAGATCTGTAGTGTATGGAGTTGTAGCAACATTTGTATTCACATTATTATTGCCAAGAAGGAATTTTTCGATAAAAGCTTCAAGTTCTGGTATTTGACTTTCCGGGACAGAGCAATGTCCATGACCACCAACAAGACTATATCCGAATCTATCGGGAACACCGAGAGCTTTCCAAACCTCTTTTGCTGCATTGCTCCCCACATGTCCCGATTCATCTGCCATCCAAACCCAACCCGGATTTCCGGTCACAAAGAGGGCTCGTGGAGCTACCATTGCCATCAATTCATGATGATCATATGGTAGTTTATTAACAGAATTTGAAAATGATTTTAAAGATTCCCTGAACCATCTATAATCTGTTTTACCCAAAGTTTCTACACTCTCTCTTTTATTTATTTCCTCAGAGTATCGCCATGTTGTATAACCGCCGCCGCCCGATTCTTGTGAAATTGTAAGTGCGATTCGCTCATCAAATGCCCCGGCAAAGAGAGCTAATTTACCAGCATACGAGCAGCCCGTTACCGCAAGACGCTTTAGATCGATTGGTAAAACTCCTTGCACTAATTCTAATCCATCTATTATTCTACTTACACCCCAGGCCCATGCGCTGTACTGGCCTGTATTATCAATGTTAAGTTCTGGGTAAAGTTTGTAGTAGGGATCATTATTGGTTGGATTTCCATAAGTTGTTACTTGATTATGACTATAAGTAATTCTAGCAATATTTCGGCTTGTAAATAAACTCGCGGGCATACTACCACTTGGACTGTTCATACCAATTACAGCCGCAAAAGGTCCGCTACCTGTGGGAAGAAGAACTGCCGAAGTTAGAGTCAGCGTTTGTCCATTAACAGTTACATTTACAGTTAAAGTACCATTAGAATAGCTGGCAGTTATATTTTCTGGACGATCCGGTTTCGTGCCAATTTCATAGTGTTCAATTTCAGATTTTATTTCCGCTCTTCGGTATCTCCAATCGGACAAATTTTTAATACGGCCGCTACCATTAGAATACTCGAATGGATCTGGTAAGTGAGGGATTACTGGAAGTTCGTTTATTGTTGGTAAATATGGTTTGGGAAAATTGGCGCCGGTGTTTTCTACACTGTAAACTGCTGGCATACTTTGAGCTAATGAATCAAAACCAACAAGAGTGTTTAGTAGTATTAGAAGGATTATTAGTTTCTTCATATTAACTCTCCATTTATTCAAAAATATTATTAGTTATGTTAACTATTTTTATTAGCGCTTTATCCGGTTATTCCCGTGTTCGTGCAGCTACCGAGAATTATAGAATTCATATTCTTATTTGTGAATATACATGTTAATGACGTACAAAATACACTTTTTGAAGAACTTTTGAAAAATTAAAAACTGGTAGGATAAATTTTACTAAAACCGATTTTAACGCTGTATAGATTTTGTGGGGAGAGTTATTTATAATTTTATTCAATTATTCATCTGATATTACCACATGGTAAGTTAACTTCTTTTCAAAGATGGATGAAGAAAAACAAATAGGTTACTGAAGGTAATACTCTCATTTTCATATAAACTATCAATTGATGATAAGTATATTAAATGCTCTGAAAGAAGGAAAAAACTAATTTATTGTTGGCAAACAAAACCGTGGGCGGGTCAATAATATTTGTTTTATCAAAATTATAGCTTTCGCTCACCGCCGCATAGAAGTTGGTGAGCCAGATTGGCCGTTTGTTAAGATTTAGTTTACCAAAAGTATTATTAACTCAATACGTTATAAGCATTTTCTATATCATCTTTATCCAAATATAAAACAATACCATAGCCACCATTTATATTCGCTATTCCGCTTGATTCATTTACCCGTATTCTTTTTTCGCAAAGTTTTTTGAAGATTTCTGCCAGCGCTCCGGGGACATCATCACCATCAATAAATAAACCGGAGAATGGACCCTCGACTGTATAACCTTTACTTCTTAATTCATTACTCATATCATTTGATTTTTTCGCGAATAATGTAAATTTTGTTTTATCCACGTCTATTAAAATAGATTTATATGCCAACAGACTAATATTTAGCTTGGAGATAATTGAGAGCATTTCTTCAGCGGCTCCAAAAGAATCATCAATCACTATCTCATAGTATTCTGCTTTAATAATATTCATTTTCATTATTCCTTCAATTGCAAATCAAGGATTGCTTCTTGGATAAAAAGAGTATGATATTTATATGCTTTTCTTAAATTCTATAAATTCTACCGGGACGCCATTTTCTATTATCATTGCTACTCTAATACCTTTTCCGGGAGAGCTCACTTCACCAAGTAATTCTTTTCCCTCAATAGCAGAATCAAGATTATCGACTTCAAAAGCTATATGTGGAATTTTTTTAATTATCTCCGAAATTGGGCAATCTTTTTCAAAGCGCATCCACTCAATTCCATATTCACTTGTCTCAAAACCAGATACAAATAATTTTAGATGTTCCAAATATTTTTCGTTTGGCCTAACCTCGTCAGTTGGAATACCAATATGATGATAGCGCATTCCTTTTTTAGAAATCGCGAATGGTTGTTCTTCATCTTTTCTTTTTACTATATCTTGTTTGTTATATTCTTTAATCATTTTCTATTCTATTTTTATGCGAATTTAATCATCAAGACTAATTTGGAATTATATTCACAACCACTCTCTTATATCTCGATAGTTGTGGCTGTCCCTTATCTGTAACTTTTAATATGAAATGAACTGTCTCTTTTTTTTCAACTATTGGCGCTTTCACCCATACTACGCGCGCATTTTCGGCGGAATCAATTTTAATCAACTTCTTATAGGAACCCGCTTCAGGATAATTGAACCATAAATAACTGAGATTATCTCCATCTGGATCAGTTGTACCGCTCGCATCTAATCCAAAACCTTCACCAGATTTTACTGTTAGTTCCTCTTGATGAGCTAATGCAGGAAGTGGTGGGTGATTTGCCTCCTCGTAGGACTTTGTGCACCAATCCATACGTGCTGCAAAATCATTTTGAAAATCTTCTCTCCATCGCCACAGTGTAACTTTATTATCAGAGAATGAAACAGTGTCTTCTTTTACGCTACGTCCATAATCATTATGAATATATGGTGAATAAGTATCAACAGCATTTGTCCATATTGCTCTGGTTTCCGGTTCAATTGGAACGCCCGAATCACCTTTTTTTAATTTGGTAAAATCGGGTTTATAAAGTTCATAACGACCGCCCCAACCACCTAATTCTGGATGTTCTGGTTGATTGAGTCCATTAGGTATTAATGATAAATATGCCGGTGTATCCCCTTCCATCCCGTAAGCTACATCGGGATACATAGCACCGAGAGGACCATGCCCCTGTTGTATATTTTTTGCCAGCCAACTGTTACTTATCTCATCATTTTTTATTTTATTTATATAACTATTAATCGCACTCCATGTTGCGCTTCCGTAATCATCGCCCGGACTAACAATATAAAACAGGTTCGGAAAATTATTTCTTATCCAAATGCCGCTGTCATCTTGATCGGAGATAGCATACACCCTAAGCTTTGCAAATAATTCACCAGCTTCTTTTTCTGTTTTTGTATTTTTTATTTTGAACAAAGCTTGAGCAAGTGTATTTACTCCGCCCCAAACCGATATCCATAATGGGCGCTCATCTTTTTCTTCAAGTATTTTTATAATCCAGTCGGAACCTTCCGAATCACTTCCTTCGCCGACCCCCAGCATTCCATATTTCGGCAAACCATTCTTTACCCGTTTTAAGAGTTCCTCCGGTTTCGGAAAACCTTGGGCATGCTTTATCAAATTGGGATAAACTTCATTATAAGCTTTTATCAAATTTATTATTGATTCCGGTGCGATGCTTGTTCTTTTCCAGCATGAGGTTGTGGCAATTAATCCTTTAATATCAATTTCATTCGAGTAAAGAAATAGTCGAACCAAAGACTGTGTATCATCCGGATCCGCTTCAATATCTGTTAAGATAATTACTCTATGCTTTTGATTTACTTGAGAATAAAGAGATGATGAAACAAGCAGTAAAGAAATACTAATTAAAAGTAAGGTTTGTTTCATAAAGATATTTCTCCGCGATAATTATTTATTCGGTTTAAAAATATCACCGGGAAAAAACCACTAACGGCGTTACTTTTTATCCCGACCGGTTCGAACCTGTCCAGGGCATTTTACAGGAGAAGCGGTTGGGCAGAAGTGAGAGTTAAGCGCCGGATATTTCTTTTCGAATTTCCAATATGCGTTTAACATGATGTTCAACATGTTCTACTTGCATTTGTATGACAAAGCCAACTGAAACTACCTCAATTTCTCCATTAAGATTTCTGAATTTGATTAAATTGTCCCATCCTTCACTTCCATTTTCTAACAGCTGTTGTATATGACTTCTAATTGCTCTAAATAAAGTTAATGATTTGTCGATAGATCTTTTTTCATAATTCCAACGTTTTGCCCACTCAATCTGTGGAAGTGCTATATACCAATTAAGATTAAATTCATTTTCTTCAATTCCGAATGCCATCTTGATACCAATCTTCCAAATGTCATCTCCATCAACTACATGATGAATAATCTGTCTGATGGTCCAACCTCCATTTGAAGGAACATAATCTAACTCATTATCACCCAAATCTGATAAAGCGTTCTCCAGAATATTTGGACCTTGTTGAAATAATTCCAGGACTTTATCTTGTTTTGGGGAAGCTTCCATATCATACTTCTCTTAAATACTAATTGAAATAGCTCTTACGTGGGGGCAAATAACCGTCGCCCCATAACAGGAATTCCGCACTTACAACCTGCGCCAACGTTTGTGCAACCAGGGTGTAAATTGTGCAATAAAAACCAATTAACCTTCGATTTTACTGCACCACTTATTACCATATACAAGTTATTAACGTCTGATTGTTTTATCATTTTTTAATTTTAATCCATATTTGTAGAGTTCTACATAAATGTCAAAAAATTTACCTTCATCCTCTTCACTGAGCGAAGTATTAAAAAATATGATTACCCCGATTTCTTTAGTTATATCGGAAAGCATAAAGGTTCTTACTCCGGGATCAGAGCCATTGTGTCCTATTCGAGAAGCACTCATCTTCGTAGCCCAAAAAATCCCTTGATTAATTTTCTTTAACTCTACATTCTCAGGCTTATTTAGCTCGGTGTATTGAAAGCGAAGCATTTCATCAACCATTTCCTTTTTAAGGATTCTAACGTTATTGTATTCTCCATCATTCAATAAACTAATAAAAAATTTTGATAGCTCGTTTACGGAAGTTCGAACACCACCATCGGGATAAGTTGTGACTTCATATAATTGGACAGTTATGATACTATCTCCTTGTCTTTGGTAGAGGAGGGCGTGATTATTGATATTAATTTCTTCTAAGGCCCAACCCGAATCTTCCATTTTTAAAGGCTCAAAAATATTTTTTTTTGCATATTTGTTTAACTTCTGTCCGGTGCTCAACTCAATAATATACCCCGCTAAACCAGCCCCAATATTGGAATACTCACGGTAAGAGCCAGGCTTTTTTTTCAAGAAATTATCTTTTGAGTAATATTTTCCACCCTCCACAAAATAATTTTTTAAAAAATTACCTAATGGTTCTGGTTTTTTACCTCCGTAAAAATACATGCTGTCAGTATAAAAAGGATACCGATCAGCCAGTCCAGAAGTATGTGTGGCTAAATGTCTTAATGTAATTTTTTCCTTAGGATAATTTGGATTAATTACTTTGAACGGCAGATAAGTGTTAATATCTTCATCAAGATATACTTTTCCATCTTCCACCGCTTTCATTAAACAAACTCCTGTAAAGGTTTTACTTATAGAAGCAATATTCATAATCGTTGAAGGAGTAAATGGGATATTTTTTTCTTTGTCGGCATAACCATAACCTTTAGTCCATACTACTTTCTTGTCAATAATGATTGCTGATCCCATTCCAACTATCTTTACTTCTCTCATTTTCTTTTCAACAATACTGTCAATTGTCGTTTTTTTATCTTCTTTAATATTGGTAAAATTATGAGCTAGTAGGATTTGATACCCGATAATTGTCATTAAGAAATAGGTAAATGCAAATTTAATTTTCACAGTTTTCTTCTTTATAATTACAATAATTTGAGTAAAGCTTGCCGTTAACTTATTCAAGGACACAAGTGATATAACGAGGTTGCACTTAAAGCGTCGCCAATAACAATTATGCAACACGGAGAAGCTATACCGATAATTATTTTTAAATTCATATCATTCACTAAACACAATAAGCAATAATCTTAAGTAACTCAACTCTATAATTCGCACAATGTCCTAACGATTAAAACAGTCGCTCTGATTGGCGGGCTATATTGCATTTCTCACTAAAATGTTAATCCAAATAATATCTGGTTATTGTTGACTATAGTATCGTTGTAACGATAAATATATCTAATATTCATATCCATTCTATCGGTAAGTTTATATCTAGCTCCTATGCCGACCCCTATACTAAATGATGAACCATCTTCCAATCCGGGGGCTATTTTTCGATACGCCGCTGGTATTTCGTTTACTGTATCAAATGTTCCAGCAATGCCGTCGTGCGTTATTCCTTCAGCTATGGAGCTTGAGAAATTATAACCAACCTCAAGTAAAGTAAATGGTGATAATTGTGCTTCGGTAATAAGATATTCTGCACCCAGGGTAACAGGAATAATAGTATATTTTACTCTGTCCACCATAAATAATCTAGTGTGGTATTTCGAATAGTTGTCAAAACTCACAAATCTATAACTTCTTATTTCATAAGAATTATCATTATAAAGAGTTGAATAGCCAAGTGATATTTTTGCATTAATATTTGAAGTTACATTTGATTTGACCTCAATGCTCATCGTAGCTCCAGCGGTTGGTATTGTGTTAAAACTTGATCCAACTAAAACCCCAAAACAGACATTCGAAAACATTGACTTTGGCTCTAAAGCTTGTGCTGATAAATTGCTGAACATAAACAAAACGAATAGAACAAATAACTTTTTCATATCAACCTCGGGTTATTGTTAAAAATTAAGTGAATTAAGAACCCGTAAAAAATTATCAACGATATACTCCTTATTATTTAGCAATATAACGGCGTTGTGGCTAAGACGTAGCCCATAACTACAATTACGAATTGTAAAGCACAACTTTATTTATACTTGCCCATCGTTTTTGGGCTGGAATCAGTTTTGTAATACAATCACACTTTATAAAGCAATCAACTTTGAAACCTGTCCCGTACTTTTTACGGGAAGCTAAACCCAATTATCTTTCACTACGACCGATTCGAACTTGTCCGCCTCTGGCGGAGAAGCGGTCGAGCTGAAGTGCGGGTTAGGCAGTTAAGGCTTTATTAGCAATATATATTGTCCCGTTTCGCTTTTATTTCTATTCAACTTTCTGAATCTATTTGAGACGATCAATAATTTCTTTAGTCAGTGTATAACGATACACTTTTCTAGTGAGCTACTTTGAACCAAAGTGCAAAATGTTTCTAAAATTCATTGCTAGGCAATTTGTTTTCCTATTGCTATATAAATTAGAAATAATGACAACGGTATAGAAACAATACCGATTATGCGAAATTTATTTCTAAAACTGTTGGCTGACCACACCGCATATTTCTTATGCAGGTGTGGCGGTGTTAATGCCAAACCGCAGCCTACTAATACCAATATAAAACCAATCATATAAATTACTTTGGGGAAAACAGTACTGGGCGAATTAGTAATAAAAATGATGCCCACAATTATTCGGCTAATAATTTCAAATAAGTGAAAGTATGATTTTTTACTAAACCAAATAATACCATTCGAAAAGGAGTCTGGATTTACAACCATAACAATGCTAAACATCATCATTAAAAAACCAAAGACTGCTATTAAATACATATTTTCCCTTTTCTGCCTAACGGAATTGCCGATAAGCGGCGCCCCAGAACAGGAATGCCGAACAATACCAACAACTATTTACTTATTTAAAAAATTATTAGAATAACCTATTTAAAAGAGCAACTTGATTTTTTAACCAAACAAAAAAATTTAAATAATACCGCACTAAAAACGGCGTCCGCCTTGATTGGCTTATTGTGTTGCAATTCTAACTTTCAACAATTTTCTTGATCAATATTTTATCAACTCTTTTACCATCCATATCAACTACTTCGAATTGATACATACCATAATTTACTATATCTCCCTCCTTTGGAATTTTACCAAGCTTATACATTATAAAACCGCTTAGTGTTGAATAACCAGAAGCAAATACTTCAATCGAAAGGAAGTCGGTTATTTTAGCTATTTCTGTAGAACCGTCAACTAAAAATGTTCCATCCTTCCTTTTTATTATTCTTTGTTCTGATTCTTCATGTTTTTCTGGGAGTTCTCCAAATATATCCTCAATCAAATCGTGTAGTGTAATTAGTCCTTGAGAGCCACCATATTCGTCAACGATTAATGCAAGATTTGTTTTTAGGTTGCGAAATTTTTCGAAAAGGTCTATTGAATAAATATATTCTGGGATTACTAGAACTTCATTTAAAATGGTGCGAATATCAAAAAATGGTTCAATATGATATTTAATCAAAAATTCTTTAACCTCGATAAATCCTAATATATTATCTAGATTATTCTCGCATACAAAATATCTTGAATGATGATGCGAAGATATAAACTGAAAAATTTCTTCGTTTGTCATCGAAGAGTCTATCCATTCTATTTCAGTTCTTGGAATCATTATAGAAGGAACACGTTTGTCATTAAAACTAAATATCCTTTTAATCATTTCTGATTCTTCTTTCTCAAAAGTTCCATGTAATGTTCCAATTGTTAATAGCGATTTTAGTTCCTCTTCTGTAACAGGTGGTTCCTCGTTTTTTTTAACCCGTATCAGAAACAATGCTATTTTTGTTGACATACTTAAAAAGATAACTAGTGGAGTAAATACCTTTGTAATAAGATACATCATGGGCGCCATTAGTAATGTAATTTTTTCTGGATTATTCATGGCAATACTTTTGGGAACAAGTTCACCTATTACTAATGATAAGTAAGTAATAATTGTAACAATTAGAAAAAATGATAATTCAATTGAATATGGTTTTAAATAAGCAATATTTTCAAAAAATGGTTTTAAATCTTCAGCCATTGCATAACCACCAAATGCACCAGCCAGAATTCCGATTAATGTAATCCCAATTTGAATTGCTGATAAAAATTTCTCAGGCTCCGTTAATAACAACAATGCTTTCTTAGCTGATACATTCCCCTTTTTTGCTCTTTCTTCTAGTTTGAAACGTTTGGCAGATACAAAAGCGATTTCACTCATTGCAAGCAATCCATTTAGCAACAGAAGAATTATAATAATTACTATTTCATACATATTTAAATTATCCTTTCATAATTTTAGCAACATAACGGCGTTGCGCTTAGCCCGCCGCCACGAACTACAATGACGGAATGTAAACTCAACTTTAATTTGTAAAATCAGTTTTGTTTAAGAATCACACTTTATAAAGCTACTTACTTTGAAACCTGTCCCGTACTTTTTACGGGAAGCTAAACCCAATTACTTTTCAGTACGACCGTGTCGAACTTGTCCGCCTCTGGCGGAGAAGCGGTAAGGCTGAGACGCGGGTTAGGTTTATACATTTTTTAACTTAAGCCCATTCTTAAATGAACAAACAACCCCGTAATGAAAATGTTATATAAATATTATCCTCAACTCAATATCTCGACTATTTCACTTTTTTGCCAGCCCTTTTTGATGACTCTGTTAGCTTTATAAGCTACCAACACTTTTTATAAATGCAACTTTAAAACCAGATTCTGAACCAATTTCGGTTGGTGGCTAACTCTCTTGATTTCCCCTTATATAGAACTTATAAAAAGCTAAACCAGTTTTTATATAAAACCAATTATTGTTTTAAATATTACGATACATCAAATCTTGGAGCCTAACGGCGTTGCGGGTAAAGCGCCGTCAATAGCAGCTATTTCTACTTTACCTGAATACCTTTTTTGTTTTATTTTTTTTACTGTATGAATCCCACCACTTCTACTTTTTATGTTTGTAAAACTCAACTATTTTTTTTCCCTACGACCGCTTCGTACTTGTCCGCCTCTGGCGGAGAAGCGATCGGGCTGAGGTGCAGGTTATACCGCCTTTTACTGAATTATCTCTTGCATTAGTTTTTCTATTGATCTTTTTACACCAGGGGACAATGATTCTAAGTAATGATCTTGTGTAACAATATTAATTTCCTCTAATAATTCTGGATGTTCTTTAACAATTTTCACAATAAATTTAAATGAGGTCATTCTCAACGATGGAGCTTTACTTCTTTGTTCCCATAAATTCATACATATATTAAATATCCGTCCTTCACATTTTGCACTAATTTTCATCTTATAAAGAATTTTTAGTAATTCTCTTTGATGACCATCTTCCTTTTCTTGAATACAATTTACAATTGCTCTAATGTGTTTCTGAATTCGTTTGTCGTTTTCTTCCATACTTCCCCATAATAAAAATGCCGCTCGCCATGAGTATGGTTGTTTATCAGAAATTGCCAATTGAATTGCTTCATCAAAATGCTCTGGGTTAGATTTTAAGAAGGAAATCATCTGATCTTTATATAAGGTCATTAATTTATTTTCTAAAATAGATTCCATATTTAGTGATAACCTTCGCAGTATAACGGCGTTGCGCTTAGCCCACCGCCCACAACAACAATGACGGTTTGAAATGCACAACTTTATTAATTAATCTATTTATTAGTACAATCACACTTTAATGGGCAACCAACCTTGAAACCTGTCCCGTGCTTTTTACGGGAAACCAAACCCATTTACTTTTCACTACGACCGATTCCAACTTGTCCGCCTCTGGCGGAGAAGCGGTCGGGCTGAGACGCTGGTTATACGCGACATTTTATTTTTTTAATAAATAGTTACCTACAGAAGCACAAATACCAACAATTAATTCCGCTTCCTCAAAACTTGGATTTCGACCTTCTCGCAAATGCCGTTCCATTTCTGATGCAAAGCCCCAAGCAAGCTCAACACTTTTATCCAGAGGTGGAGGAATCATTTTTTTATTCTTTCCTAAAATGACTCCCAAAGTTGATTTTTTGTCTCCAGTTATTTCTCTTGCAATACATTCCAATGAAGCCATTGAATGCTGAATAGCCCCAGTAATATCTGGATCAGGTCTTCGTGATAAATCTTGAATAGCTTCGTGCAATTCACTACTTGCAGTAACTTTGTTTTCTTTTTCCATTGTAGCTTTTGCATCATGAACAATTTTTTGAAAAGCTTCAGAACCTCTCATTTCTAAATAACCATTTTCTAAATTCCAGCCAATGCCTTCTGATTTGAAATATTCATTTAACTCATTCTCAAACTTTTCGTAATTGTGCGAATTTAGTGATTGAGCGATTTGTTCAACAATATCATAAACTTTATACCACTCACAATTGTCAATCAAATATCTAACTTCGTTATCAATGTTTGGATATTCTGACCAATTATTTTCATCAGCACGTTTTCGTAAAACTTGACAAAAAATTGCCCTAAGAGAGCTAGGAGTAAATCCGATTTCGTAAAATAAATCTACTAATACACCTCTGAGTTCAAATGGCGCCTCTTCTCTGATTTTAATTTCTATTTCTTGTGGAATGAAACCTTTTCTTTTTGAAAATGAATCTGACATATATTAACTCCGAGCGTATAACGGCGTTGCAATTAAAGCGCCGCCCAAAACTACAATGCCACAATTGCAAACTACCTTTTTGTTTTAAATCTATTTTGTTAACTAAATCCAACTTACACAACAAACTTATTTCGAAAACGAATGCCGATAACCACATCAAACGACCGCATCGAAGATAGCGGTCGCTTTGAATTGCGGGTTAGGCCATAGAAAATATTTATTAAACAGTATTCGTCTGTTTTTGTACTTTTTCAACAGAATCAATAATCTTATTTGTTAATTCTTCTGAAGGTTTCCATTCATCTGGAGTCTTTAGAGCTTGAATCCTTTCAGCATCTGCCCAAATCATCCATATAAGTAAAGAAGAATTCATCTCAAAATCACCACGTACTCCAGGCTGGAAATTCTTTAATTTACCAGATAGCAAATTTGTCACACCTATCGTTTTATTAAGTTCAAGAACGCGATTTCTAACTTGAGGTTCATTAAATGTGCAAGCACTAACATTATGTGCAAAATCGTTTCTAATTTTTCTAATGAGGTGCAAAGCTTTAGCAAAATTTGGAGGAAGTAAGCCAATTCGAAATGCCAAATCTATTTTAGCACTAAAATTTGATAATGGTGCATATGCGCTGTCGAACAATGGATCATCAGTTGAATTAAGTTGAACTAAGTAATTTCTAAGAACTGATTCAAGAGCTTGATCAAGTATTGAAGAAGTTATTATAACCGTAGCTCTATCAGATTCACCTTCAATTTGATTCTTAAAAAAAGTATCCCAATATGACTGTGTGCTTTTTTCTGAAATCATAATAACTCCTTAACAATTGGCCTAACGGCGTGGCTTTTCACCCGTCCGCCCCGAACAGCAATGACGAAACGAAGAACCACTGCCAATATTTTTTAACTAATTTGTTTATTAGAACAAACTTCATCTATACGCTTACTTTGATAACCAAACCCAATAATTTCTCCAATGCCGCTTTGAAAAGAAGCGGTCGGGTGCAAGAGCTGGTTAGCTTTACTTTTGACGTAAACGCAAAACTTTTTCGCTTGTTTCTTTATGTATTGATTCTTTTATTAACAAAAAATTATTCTTATAATAAAAAGATTTACCAATAATATTCTTGTCAAAAACTTCAACTTCTAATTTGCCAACTAATTTTTCAGAATACTCTATTAGTAGTTTACCAATATTTTTGCGTTGATAAAGAGGAGAAACAAATAATCCTCCAACCTCGTTTCCAATTAATGATATAAAACCTACTACAATATTATCATACAAATAAACAAATGTTTTCGTATTTGGGATATATACATCTATCAAATTATTCTGCTCGATTCTAATAAATTCTTCCGTTAGGAAATTATGCGCAATCAATACTGAGCTATGCCATACTTCAATAACATATTTTAAATCTGTTTCATGGTATTCTCTTATCATAATATACCTTACGGTTTTTGTAAAGCTAACGGCGTTGCGTTTAGCCCGCCGCCCAACACAACCACGACGGTTTGAAATACACAACTTTATTAATTAATCTATTTATAAGTTCAACACACTTTTAAGAGATACCGACTTTGAAAGCCAAACCCAATAACTTTTCACTACGACTGTGTCGAGGACGCGGTCGGGCTGAGACGCGGGTTAGGTGCAATATTTGAAACTATTATTTAGGATTCATTTAGTATCTTTTTTTTATTTATCCAAGCAAGAAATAAAAATACCTTACTAATTATATAAAATATAATTACAAACAAGATGAAAGAATAAAAAAGCCAACCAGCAAATCTTTCCCATTTTGGCTGGATCGAACCATACTTACCGATAAATAATTGCTTCTCTTCGTTCTGAAATTCTCTAAGCTTACTAATTGAACCTTTATCTTTACTATTATACAGAGCAATACCACAGTAGGGACAATTAACAATTTTTTCACTTATTAACCAATCAACGTTTATATTCATTACTTCATTTTTTGAAAGTTGATTTTTACATCCACTGCAATAGAAAGGACTTTTCTCTTTTGACAGCTCTTGATACCACAAGTTATATTTTTCTTGTGAGGGGTCATTATTGTTTATGACTAACATTAACAATAAAGATAGCAGAACTCCACTAATGTAAACCACAGTGATAACTTTATATATTTTTAATTTCACTTTGCACCTAACGATGTTGCCGCTAAGCCGCCGCCCAGAACAGCAATGCTTAACTAACAACGAATGTTATTAATTTGTAGCCGCCAGTATATTTCACAACACTGGCGGCGACCCAGCTTACGATTACAAACTACTTAGAACAAAATGCTGAACGAAAAAGGTAACCTTAAAACTGCACAACACTCAAATCGTTTCAGCGGGCGGACTTGAGCGGCTGGTTAGTTTACGTCATCACGAAATCTGTTTTCTAATGGGTCTAATATAAATTTCTGGTACATTCCCAAAATGTTATTGATTTCATTAGATACGGTTTCAATATCTTTCAAATCACATTCAAGTGTCTTCCATTTCGTTTCTCCTTTAATTCTTTTTTCATTCCAGTTTAATTGTTTGAACGAAATAAAAGAATAGAAGAACCTAATTTTTGTTTTAGAAAAAACGAAAAGTAATAACAAACCGTTATATTCCAAGTTTTCGTACTTTGGATAACCGATAATCTCAATTGCCTTGTAAGGCACTTCTTGTGTGATTTCAATGCCAACAATAACTTCTCTATACTTTTTAATTTTTCTTCGTTCTCCACCCGTAAGTGCCGTCATAGCATCAAATGGATCTGCTATATAATATGCTTCTTGTTCTCTTTTAACTTCGGCGAAATACTTAGCATCATTTTCTTCTAGCCAATCTCCTATTTGATTTAAACCTTTGAAAAACGAGCCATATTCTTCTAAAAACGTTGATTTGATATCATACAGATTGCTTAACTCTGAATTTAATTTATAGTCGATGATTTGGTTCTTAATATGTTCAAGGCGGGATATTAGTTCATCTTCGGTGCAATATTTAGCAGCTTCCTTTTTTACAAAGTCTAAAATATCTGGGGTTGTTTCTTTCTCATCATCTTTAATATCGTCATTCTTAACTTTATCGGCCATAAAATCATCAACTTTTTTGCGATAAGCCTCTGAAACAGCTCCAAATTTTTCTGTATTTGTTGCTTGCACTAAAAAATAAGGAGTTTGATATGTGTTATTTTCGAAATCATCAGAAATATAATCGATTATATCCTTATATCTAATGATAGCATTGGCATTTGTAGTTAAAGAATGTAAAAAACTACTTGTAAACAGACTTATTTTGTCACTGGCAACCGATGATTGATTGCTAAGAGATGAAAACATGAAATAACAATTATTAAATTTCTTGTTCGAATCATCTATATATTTTTTAAATGCTTGCGGATCTTTTACATATTGAACACCAGCATTACATGCGTCAACAACTTTAATAACAAGTTGTGGATTTGTTGATTTTAACCAACTATCTAATTCTGAGTTTTCTAAAGAAGTTTGTTTGGGTTGGGTATCTTTATAATCGCTCAGAATAAAATGAAATTCTTTGCCATCGAAATTACCATGCCCACTGAAATAAAAGAATACTTCCTCTATATCTTGTTCTTTGAATTTTTCAATAAAATCTGTTATTCTTTCCTTCAATTTTACACTAGATAACTTTTCAGAAATTTTTAATAACTCTTCATAATTACCAGTCTCGTGCAATGCTTCATATATATAATCAACATCATTTTGAGGAGCGGTTAAATTATACGACACATTGTCATGTTCACTTATTCCAACGACTATTGCGATTTTCATTAATAACTCCTAGTAAACTAACGGCGTTGCGTTTAGCCCGCCGCCCAACACTACAATGCAACAAACTTTACACAACTATATTTTTAAAATCAGTTTTTTATTACAATTACACTTTAATGAACAACTTACATTGAAAAACCAAACCCGACCAACCAAACGACCGGTTCGCCAGAAGCGGTCGGGCTGAAACGCTGGTTATGTGGTTTTGGGTAATACCTCCTTTTCTACATATTCAATACCTTTCGGAGATATTCGACATACTCGAGTCTTTTCATTGTATTCAATAAGCCGATCTTTATGTAACTTTCTTAATACATCTCTTCTATATACTGTAGAATTTGAATGTTCCAGATATTGGATTAGTTTAGTTTCATCTAATTCATTTTGGGAATGATATAGCAGCAATAAAGTAGATTCTTTCATAGTCAAATCTGTTTGTAAAATTCTAAGGTTACCTTCAACTTCCCAAATAATTGGTGAAAGAATCTCAATAATTTTTTCAACTGTTTGTTGTGCAATCTCAATTTCAACATTATGGAATATTCTAATAAGTTCAGACAAGAGCCATTTGGTCATATACACAACAGCAATTGCATCCATTTGATTGGGATTAATATCACCGCCAGCATGACCAACACCTCTATTGTTTCTAATCTCATAAAGTGCTATAAGCATTCTTGGAATCTGAATTCTAATAGAACGAGAAAATGTATTAGGTGCTTGTTCTAAATTTCTACACGCATCAACAAAATTACGAGGTTTTGAAGACGTATCAGGAATATGTCCATCAACATGACCACGAATTATTGTATAAATAATCTCACACATCTTGCCACCATTCAATTCAGAGGGCTCCCATCTTTGCTCTCTATAATTTCTCAGAACCTCATTAAACGAATTAAATAATTCATCTTTTATTTTCGGTGGAAGATTATTTAATATTTCCTCAGGTTTCATTTATTTTTCACCTTTTCTTTACGAGGTAAATCATGTTCAACTAAATTCTCACCAATAGGAGTTACTAGAAGATTTTCTCCCTCTTTTGTATCTAGCCAACCCTCAGATCCAGCTTGATGCAACATATTCTTAAAGTCTTTGGGGACTTTCCAATCTACATCTTTATAACAAGTATAAATGTGATTAATATTCACATTCTGTTTTTCAAGTGTTTTGGTTAAATAGTAAATGCAGACAACTATTTTTTCTTTATGATTAGAAGGTTTTTTATCATTAACAAAGTCTCTTAGTGACTTTTTGTTTTTTGGTTTTAGTATCATATCCTTTATGATACTATAGGATGCTTTTACTTTACTTTGCTTTTTGGGCTTATTGTTCTTTGCTGCGCGTTTTTTCTTTTCAATAGTAGGTTCAAAAAATGACGCATTTGAGTCATTAAAATATTTAGATATTATCCACTCAATAATTCTTTTTTTACCATCTTGTTCGCTGACTTTACTGAGAGTATCGTCAACAATTTTAAGTGCATCAATTTCAGAAATATTAGGATTACTCATTTATACCTCCGATTTTATTAAACCACATAACGGCGTTGTTTTTAAGCCGCCGCCCAAAACAGCAATGCAGCTTTGAAAAGCCAATGCCAATAATTTATTATAAACATTGTTTACTTTACTACATTCAAAGAGCAACTAACTTTTGCAACGCTATTTTATAACCATGCAAATGCCGCAACGTTTAAAGCGGTCGGCTTGGAAAACGGGTTATATGCGTTTTATTATTATTCAATCTGTAACTTTCTCATAACGATCTTTATTCAACCATTTTAAAAATGTTGGTTCCTCCTTAAGGGATGAAATCAAGAATAGTTTATTTCTAGTTCTTGTAATTGCTACGAGAAAATTGCAAATGTCTTGATCGGTAACATTTGTATCTTTTATGAAATAACGATCATCGAAATGTGTAATAAAAACAATATCAGCAGCTAACCCTTTTGAACTTTGGATTGTCGTAGACTTAATAGGAATTTTTCGTAATGCAGGATCTCCGGTTCTTATATTGTTATTATCAATTTGTTTGTATAGATATTCTTTTATAACTGAATAAGAACTAATATCAAGTGTAGAAGTTGCCTTATCAAAATCATCTTTATTAATAGGCTTATCTTCTTTAATATATTTGAGAACTTTATATATACAATTGATCTTGTCCCTATACTCTTTCGTAAGAAACTCTTTGATTGGTTTATCAGGTTGAGCATCAGTTCCCTTTATCAAAGAAATAAAGTCTTCTTCTGGTAGAATAAATTTGGTTACAATCCTCCAACCAAGATTGTCATTCTTGTTTTCTATTAATAATTTGAATCCATCTAGTATGTTGATATCATCATCGTCCTTGATAACGAAATCAATATTCTGAAACCCTTTTGCGATCAGGCTATCAGCAATATTATGTGATTGCTTTTTATATGGCGAGATTATCAATGCTGAAAAACTTTTTCTTTCTTGCTTGACTAGTTCTTTTATACTCTTTTCAATAAACCAAGGAATTTGTTTATCAAATACTTGTGCATATGATATTTTAGGATGTAATTCACAAATCTTATTCTTCTTTTCATCATTGAAATATTTGTATTCCTTTTCAATACGTCCGTTTAATAATCCGTGCTTTTTAGCTTCATTAATAACATCATTTGTAGCTTCAACAACTACATTTGTGCAACGAGAACAATATGGAAGTGTAAATGCTTCATATTCTGGTATTACTCCGCTATATCTTTCTCGAATGTATTTTGTTTTTGCGCTCTTAAATACATAAAGTGCTTGGTCATCATCACCAGCCAACAAAATTGGACTTTTCTCAGATAATAGGTCAATAAGTGAAACTTCCAATAAATTAAAATCTTGGAATTCATCAATTAATATTTGTTCGTAAATAGGAACTTTTTCTTTATATTTTTCAAAATATTTAACAATTGCAAAAATGATCGATGCATAGCCGTAATAATTATAATAGTCACGCCTTTTTTTGAAAAATTTAAGATGATCATTATCATCATCTCTTTCGTGAAATAATTTACTGGAATCTATCTCTACATTGAGTAGAATCTTGGCATCTTCTTTAACAATTCTGGAAAATTTGTGAAATACATTAATTTCGGAATTTGAGAGCTTAGCAAGCATTCCCCTTGCATAACTATGAAGTGTTCTAACATCGGACATTCCATATAATTCAAGAGATAAATCTTCAACTAAGGAATTAACAAAAGTAAGAGTTAGCGTATTTGATTTGTTTTTTAGAATTTCTTTAAAAAGAAAAGTTTTCCCAGTCCCAGGACCGGCTACGACAACTTTTTTTGATGAGGTTGATATTAGAATTTTATTTACAGATTCACTTCGTTCTTTATCAGATTTTTCATATTTATTTTCTTCAGACATTCATTTACCTATTTATTCACTAAGCATATAACGGCGTTGCGCTTAGCCCGCCGCCCAACACAACAATGACGGTTTGAAATGTACAACTTTATTTATTAATCTATGTATTAGTACAATCACACTTTTAAGAACAACTTACTTTGAAAAGCTAAACCCAATTACTTTTCACTACGACCGGTTCGAACTTGTCCGCCGCTGGCGGAGACGCGGTCGGGCTGAAGTGCGGGTTATATGGTTACAGAGCTTGGACATATACAATTTTATTATTATTCTTTAATCCGTTGATAAATGATTCTGATTTATTTTTCGGGATGGATATTATAAGCTCATTTGCATCTTTTTCAAATTCATAATTATTTTTGCCAAATACTTCAGTTAGCAAATTTATTTCCTCTTGAGGATTTGTTTTGAAATTATACTTGAGATTCAATTGATATTTCTTTGGTTGGGAATAGCCGATTTGTTTTTTGTTACTATTCTTTTGTACTTCATGATAATCTTTATACATATTTTTAGTGATGATAATTTCATACGAAACAAGATTTTGGCTTTTCAACAATTTATCAATTTGTTCTGAATTAGGCTTATCATCAATATGCATTGATATTTTCCCATAGTTGAATTGGATTCTTTCTAGCTTCAAATCTGTAATATTTTCTATTCCGGAAACGTTTGAATATGCATTATATAATATATCGGAAGCGTCTGGTAAACTGCATTCCTTCGTAAAGAGAATATTATAATTTTGTTTTGCCTCTTGGCACAATAGAGTTGTAGATAATGAAATAAAAAGTAATGTTGTTACTATCATCCTTACCATTTTAACCCTCCCTTGATTTTTAACCATATAACGGCGTTGCGTTTAAGCGGACGCCACAAGGTTTACGCTACCTACACAACGATTTACTGTTTATGTTATTTAATTACTTTTCTTTTCTCTTTGCAACAATGTTCAACTGCAAATACCACGACCGGCCTCAGCGTTCCGCTTGAGACGCATGTTATACAAAGTGATTATAATACTTTCGCTTCAACAGATTTGGCTATAAGATAATTTAAAAAAGCCGAGCAACTAACTAACATAAACTTAGCTTCATCATAAGTAACTTTAGACTGTTCAAGTAATGAGTGCCTTATTCCACCTTCATCACTCGTATAACCATATAAATTCAGAAATGAAGTCTTTAGTGCACCGTGTATATTTACTTTTTCATCTAATATTTTTAATGCACCAGATAAACCTTGAGAATCTTCATTTGAGATGATCTTTGCAATCGATTCAATAGCACTTATTGATTCCTTGATCGAATTTCTGAAATCTGGTTCTGGTTTTTTACTTAAATGTTCTATAGCAGTTGTAATATGATCAAAGGGACCTTTAAGTCTATATTTTGTAGTTAATTCTAAAGTTTTATTAACCTCACTAATTTCTACAGGACTAGAAATTGGGGCCAATGATTCACCAATAAATCTATAGCCAGAATTATCTCTTTCAAGAATATAATTCCACATCTCACATTGTTGTCGTGTTTTACTAGAGTATTTTTCTTCAATAATTAAATTGTGATGCGTTACCAAGAATTCAATCAAGTCATAGACTTCATACCAGTTGAGACCAAAGAAATATTTTTTTAACCATTCACGTTTAGCATAATCTTCATATGGGAGTTCGTCTAGTGGAGTTTTTCTAAAATGATAAGCAATTGTTTTAACACAATTATGGATATGCTTAGAATAATAAACAGTGAGAATTGTATTCCATATTGAATTACGTAATGAATCATCCATTGAATCAGTTTGAATGAAATCATTAAAATTCTTAAATCCTTGTCTTTCCGAAAATTTCATCATAATCTTTGTATAACGGCGTTGCGCTTAGCCCGCCGCCCAACACAACCACGACGGTTTGAAAAGCTCAACTTTATTTATTAATCTGTTTTTTATTACAATCACGCTTTATAAAGCAACCAACTTTGAAAAACTAAACCCAATAAATTTTCACTACGACCGTGTCAAAGACGCGGTCGGGCTGAAGTGCGGGTTAGTTGCCTTTTATTTTAGATACATCATTTTCTTTACTGAACTATAGGAATTACCTACTATAATTCTATAAATATAAAAACCACTTGAAATATTATGCGCGGTATATGTTACTGAATATTTCCCTCTCTTCTGCCGCTCATTAACTAGAACAGCAACTTCTTCTCCAAGAGTATTATAGATATTTAATTTTACGAAATCCTCTTCTTTTATTGAATATGAAATATTTGTTGTTGGATTAAAAGGATTAGGATAGTTTTGGCTCAACTCGAAGGAATATGGTAGTTCTTTTTTGACAGATGTAAGTATTTGCTTCGCTGAAGCAATGAAATTCGTAAGATTCATATATTGAGGTAGATCATTATAATTGACGTTTTCAATCAACCCAATAACTGTATCGTTTTTAACTTTCATATAATATTCACCACAACCGGATATATTATAATCGCCTTCTTTTTCTTCAGGATGTCTTGAATAACCTTCACTACGACTCTTGAACAAAGACAACACCCAAATACTGTCACTTTGGAATCTGCTGAGATATGGACGGCATAGTATTCCAGTGTCTCCCCATACTTTTATTATTTTTCTAGTATCATCTCCTTTTATAAGCTCTATTACTTCTACTTCCATCGACATTGGCATATTTCCGGAGAATGAACCATAGTTTTTAATTTTTACTAGAACAACAAGATGCGTTCCCTTGGCTACTGTAAAAAATGGTCCAATCCATTCACAACTACAAGCATTTACTTTTTCAATCAGCGAAATAGAGAACAGAATACTCAAAATCATTAATATCTTTTTCATAATCGCCTCTAATAAACTGGCAACTAACGGCGTTGCGCTTAGCCCGCCGCCCAACACAACCACGACGGTTTGAAAAGCTCAACTTTATTTAAAAATCAGTTTTTTATTACAATCACACTTTAAAGAGAAACCTACTTTGAAAAACTAAACTCAATTACTTTTCACTACGACCGATTCGAAGAAGCGGTCGGGCTGAAGTGCGGGTTAGGCGTTTACTTTAAAAAAGAATAAACTGCCAATGCAATTGTTATGAAAATTGATATGGCGGCTAAATAATAACTCCTCTTTGTAATTTTCAGTGATTCAGCATTTTCTTCACTTAATTTTTTTAATGTCTCTTCTCTAACTATAATTAATGCTGATAGAGACTTTAATTTTGTAAATATATATTCATCATTTTTTAGTTGGTGATAGTTTAATAAATCCAACAAGATATTCCTTTCTTCAGCTGGAACTTTCTCAAAAGGTATGTTAACTTCTTGTTGAGATACTATTTCATCAGACTCGCTAATAATTAGGTTTATTTTTTTCAATACACTATTCTTTTCATCTTTTCTCAAACTAGTTTGAATTATGTGTGAAAGTTTTACTTCTTTAAGTAATTTATTAATGTTCCAGATCTTGCCTCGGCTGAAATTTATTGAAATACGATGCCCGTCAAATAAATCGACAATGTCTTTATAATTATTAATAACTTCATCTTGAAAAGCTTTTAATATTTTTTTAACAAAATCATCCCACTGTTCCTTTTTCATTTCTCGTATTTTTTTAAAGCGTCGATTATAAAAATGTAATAGTAGAACACTTACACCGAAGCTAACTACCAATGCTATTATTGGAAATATTTCCATAAAATTCCGCTATTTAATTATACGCCTAACGGCGTTGCCGATAAGCGGCGCCCCAGAGCAGGAATGCCACTTAAAAAGCAAACACCAATGATTATTAAAAAATTTATTTAACAGAACTACTTTCCACAAGCAATATTACACGGAACTACAAAGCCAATAATTACACAAATGCCAAATGCGAAAACGGCGTCCGTCTTGATTGGCTGGTTATGTTGCGACTTGATTTAATAAAGAATCTGGGAAATTATATTTCTGTTTATTCTCAATTTGTTCTGCACTTTTATTAAGTATAGCGTGAGTTTCTCGAAATTCACGTGCTTCTGGTAATTTTATAAATTCTATTTCGCCATTGGCATCTTTTACAATTTTTTCAATTTCTTCTAAAGTAACATTGTAGAACTCTTTCCTATTATTGACCATATTCACACGTTTCAAATCAAAAGCTTTATGTAAATTATTTTCTAGTTCAGGGGCATTATCTGAATAAATCAGAGCGTGAACATCAAAACGAAATGGAACTGAAGCATCACCTAGTTCACGTACTCGATCTAGTGGTTCTAATCTTCGAGTCATACCTATTTTATAAATATTTTCGCCAAACGAACCTATATTTGATATAACATACACATAACCAGATTTTGTTAATTGTGCACGTGATATTGCTCGTTCTCTCCTTTCATTTACTTCAGATAATCTCTTTTGCAATTCTTCAATTTTATTATTTAATCCAATAATTTCATTTTCTTTGGCAGTTGATATTTCTTTTCGTGCTTTTTCCAAGGCATCTTGATAAATCATTTCTTCTTTATCAGCTTGCTTTAAAACTTCATCGATTTCCTTTTGTACTTGTTCTTCTTCTTTAGCTTCTTCTCTACGACGTCTAGCTTCTTCTTTTTCTTGTTGTTTCTTCTCTTCATACTCAAAAGCTATCCGAAGTTCTTCCATTTTTAGATGCAAGTAGGAGTTTGTTATTTCAATATTATGTACAGTACCAAGTTTGTTAATAGCTTCAAAAGCATTATTAATCCTTTCTTCCATGCGTGTAACATTATTCCATCTAACTTTAAGTACTGTTGCATCACATTCGTTATTAAAAGCACGTACCATTAATTTCTGATATTTTTTTGTGAACTGTTGACCTTCTCGTTTTCTTCCGTTTACTGTCCATTCAACGTGACAAACGGCAGCGGTATTATTTTTAAGCATCTCTTTTTGTTGATTTCTTATTTCATCTAATTTAGCACGATATTTTTCCGAAGTATCAAAATCATAGTGGGGATTATATAGTCCAAAGCTTTTAAATTCTAAATCTTCTTCAAGTATTTGTAATTCGTGTAATAATGAATCAAATATTTTCTTTTTTGCCACATATTCATTATTCAAGTTATTTTCTTTGTCAATGTATTCGCTTTGCAAGTTAGATATTGCTTTCTCTTTTTCTAATAATTCAGTCTGTCTTGACTTTAATGCTTCATCAATATTGATAACACCTTTATATCTATCAATAAATTCATTATGCTCTTTAACATTTAGCTCATACTTCTGGGACAAGTTGAAATAATTTTTACTTTTTCGATATAGAAAGAGAAGAATGATAAAAATCACGACTAATGAGATGAGCAATTGAATAAGAATCTGGATGTCAAGGTTAATAAACACTAAAACCTCAATTTGTTAATTTACTTAGCAACATAACGACGTTGCGTTTAGCCCGCCGCCCATAACAAACGGCTAAGTTTTGTCAACGTAACTTTTATTTATAAATCAGTTTTGTTTTGCAATCACACTTTTAAGAACAACTAACTTTGAAAAACCAAACCCGAAAAACTCACTACGACCGATTCAAAGAAGCGGTCGGGCTGAGACGCGGGTTAGCTAGCGCCTTTAGCAACTCCATTTAAGAGATTAATAATTCGTTTTTTATGGTTATCCAGACCTTCATAATTAATTTTAATTTCTGGATAAAGATTGGTGTATTCTATTATTACTGCTGAACATAATGTCAAGCAATTAAAAAGCTCATGATTTCTAACTGATAAAGTATCATTTGCTTTCGACCAATAATCTTTAATCTGCATCAAGGAGAGGTATTCATTGTGTGAATAGTTAGAATATAATTTCCACGCTCTTCTAAATCTATCACTTAGATTAGATTCAATAATAATTGCACTCCAATCTTTAATTTTAGCCAGGTTATTCTTTTTTATTTTTTTCTTAACCTCTGGATCGAGTGTTTGATAAAAAATATTATTATTCAATTCTTGAGTTAAACTATCAATTTGCAATTTTTCTGACTCTAGTTTAATTCTTTTCTCTTCGTAAACTATTTTAGGATCAAGAATCTTTCGTCTTGATTTCAAACCACTTATTTCATAAACAATCCAGCGAGCTCTCTTTTCTTCTTTAGACACATTCTCGATATACAAATAATAAAATATTAGATAGTTCTCTATCAACGATCTAATAAGGATATATAAGGAAGAAACGTCAATAACATTTATTGATTTTGAGAATGTATTAAAAACTAGATTTGTGCCCTTTGAAAGATTCTTTAATGATGATAATTGTGTAATAAACTTAATCCCAAGCGTTTCAGCATAATAATTCCAAGGATCATCTTTTATTCCTTCTTGCCATATCGTATTAACAAGAAATGCAAGAGAATCAATGCATTCTCCCAAATCTTCATATAAGCCATTAAACTCTTCTTCAGAATTTTGGAATCCATCAATTAATTTGTAATAGAAATAAATATCTTGCATAAATTTAGCTAGCTAACGGCGTTGTTTTTAAGCCGCCGCCCAACACAGCAATGCAACTTTGAAAACCAATGCCGATTATTTATAATTTATTTTTCTTTTGTAACCTACTTCAAAGAGCAACTAATAATTACAACGCAACTTAATAACCACGCAAAAGCCGCAACGTTTAAAGCGGTCGGCCTTGAAGAACTGGTTAGCCATTACAATTCTGGACTAATAAAAAACATAAAAAGCTTTTCTAGAAATCGAATTCAATTCCTAAACGTATTCCTCTTTGTGGTCCCCAGACATATCTTGCAGTAACTAATGCTGGAGAAATTAACCGCGTTCCGAAACCAAATGAAAACATCCAACCATTCTCTTTCATGCCCACAAGATTAGTTTCATCTTGTCTGTTGTAAGATGTTAATAGATAACTGACATTAATAATATTGAAGAAGTCTTTGCCGGTAACCATAGTATTTCGACTTTCAATACCAAGTTCAACTCTTCTAAATTCATTAACATCTGATTTCTCGCCCCAATGAGTGCCAACAACAAACCCAGCCGTTCCTCTTAGAATAACCTTTTCATTATTCCATGTTTTAATCCATCTTGAGGCAGAAACGCCATAATATTCACCATCTCTACCAAGCTGATAAGAAGTATTAAGCGAATAATTTTGAGCAAATGAGAATGATGAGCAAAGAATGCTGAATAATAAAACGATAATGAAATACTTTTTCATTAAACACCTCCATTTGTTTATTGTATGGCTAACGATGTTGCAACTAAACCGCTGCCGCACGGTTTACGCTACCAACACCACGATTTACTGATTATGTTATTTAATTACTTCTCACTTTCATAAAACACTACCAAGCTAAACTGCTAATGCCACGACCGGATACAGCAGTCGGTTTTGAGTTGCGTGTTAGGTTTATAAGAATTCCCATTTTACTTTTTCTGGGAAAGGAAAATTTAAATCATAATCTTGTTCAGAACTATGATACTTACAAAAACCATCTATTTCAGGGAATAAAGTCGCAACAGAATAACCAAATAGTCCACTCCAATAATTTGATTCCATAGAATTCATATCTTCTTTAAGCTTTGGAGTGATCGCAATCGGAATAAGACTACAGTCAAAGTTCCAAACTTTTGGATCTGGAATGCCAACACTCTTTATTGGTAAACTACCCCATGTATCAGCAATCGGTTCGCTAACTAAAAATATTCCTTGTTGCATTTTCATTCTTTGAAATATGTGCATAGGTTCCCAAATGAACATTGTATCTTGGTTGTTTCTTAATAGTTTATCTATTGGTATCATAATATCATTATAATTTATAAGCCTTTTTGTTCTACCTTTTTTACTATCCAGTCTTCCAGTAAAAACAACACCAGTTTCATTCTTATCAGATTGACACGCAAACCAAAGAGCAATAAAAGCGTTTTTAGTAAAATCAATTAAACGTGTAGCTGCACCATAATGTTGAAGAATAGCTAATAATTCAAGGTCGTATAATCTTCTACCGTTTTGATAATCATATCCCATTCTTCTAGCTTCGATTAATAGTTGTTGTTCATACTCTGTGACTACCTTCCGCAAATTATTAGTTTCATAGTCGAATTTAGCATGCGGACTATCTATACCTCCTTTTTCAGACCAACCAAATTTTAAGATTCTACGAACTGCCGAAGAATGGAATGGCCAGTTAATTATTGACTGTCCTCTCCAAATTGCATTCTGGCCAATAACCTCAGCTAGATATGAAACAAATCTAGAATACTGTCCAAAATCATTTGGTGCCCAAACTTCTCCATAAAGCGAAGTTTCAACTTTAGAAAGATTTTTATAATCTGTTTTTATGTCCCACATAGAAATAAACCTAACGGCGTTGCGCTTAGCCCGCCGCCAATAATTACAATGACGGTTTGAAATGCACAACTTTATTTATTAATCTGTTTTTTATTGCAATCACAATTTTATGAGCAACTAGCTTTGAAATACCAAACCCAATAACTTTTCACTACGACCGCATCGAACTTGTCCGCCTCTGGCGGAGACGCGGTCGGGCTGAAGTGCGGGTTAGGTAGCGTTATTATTTAATTATGGACTTTGAAAATATAATTGCTATTCCAGTCTTATCAGAGGTTATGCTAATCAAAACCTCAGAAATTATATTGTTATTGTTTTTTACATACCATTTGTTTGAGTCAGATTCATCGACCGTATCACTTGCTAATTCAGAATTAAATTGTTCTATCAGTTGATTATAAACAATCTCATTGTCAGCTGGTTGCTCTTTAGCAATTTTAATTGAAAACATGCGAAGGGAATCAGATTCAAAAGCAACAACCCAGCTATGTGTAGCAAAGTTGTGATATTTACCACCAAGATATTCATAGGCGGTTCCTTCAGAATTCATTTGTGGAATCTTTTTGCTAAATCTCAGTTGAAAATTATCAGTAAGAATGGATTTAACAGAATTGTAATTCATGTCCCACTTTAACTGAGCAGATAATGATTTAGTATCAATATTTGGATACTCAACAGCATTATTTGAACAAGCCATAAAAAGAAGAAACAGAACAAAAACTACAACTCTATTTTTCATTTTAACCCCGCTACCTAACGGTGTTGCGCTTAGCCCGCCGCCAAGAACAACATTGACGGTTTGAAAAGCACAACTTTATTTATAAATCAGTTTTTTATTGCAATCACAATTTTAAGAGCTACTTACTTTGAAAAACTAAACCCCAGAACTTTTCACTACGACCGATTCGACACCTGCCTGCCGGCAGGCAGGGAAGCGGTCGGGCTGAAGTGCGGGTTAGGTGAACTAATACTTACAGATTAGTAATAGCTGTATTTTACTTTTGTTATCGCATAAAGTTTATCATCTCTGTAATAATTCATAGCAATCAATAATCCTCTTTCATCATAGATATTCTCTTTTCGAATGTGCATTGAGGATAAACTACTCCATTCAATTACTTTATTTATAGATACAATATATTGTTTTTGATCTTTTACAGGTGATCCGTTAAATTCTTGAATAATTTCTAATTGGATACCTTGAGGAGTAGTTAAATAAATACCTTCTATTTTATTGCTGTTGGTTTTCGCAATAGTTTGACTCTTTTTGATATTACCATTTTCATCCATTATATATTTCCAAATCATAGCTCCAGATTCTACAGTAATTGTGTCGCCATTATAAGTATAATCTTCCCATTCAAAACTTATTAATCGTGAAGTATCCTTTTCCATCCAGCTCTCTAACACTGAATTTGTCAGATATCTGTATGTATAATGATCTACTCTTAAAAGCCTTTCATCATTATAGTTAAAATCTTGTCGAACCATCTTTTCTAAACATTCATCATAATATGTTCTTCTAATTATCTTGCCTTTTTGATCAAGTTCCACGAAATCGAGACTATCAATTATATTGCTATCAGTATATTCTTTTATAAATATCATATTCCTGATATTATTTTTTGTTAGTATCTCTTTTTCTTTCCCGGATTGTAGTTTTGTAATATTGGCAAAGACTGCGCTTTCTAAAATGGATTGCTCATACGGATTTAATGTCACTACTTCTTTACGGCATCCCGCTGAAATAAAAATAGTAATAAGTAGAATTGTTATTAATCCTATTTTCATCTTTATCCCTCCGTTCACCTAACGGCGTTGCGCTTAGCCCGCCGCCAATAACTACAATGACGGGATGAAAACACAACTTTAGTTATTAATCTATTTTTTTATTACAAACACACTTTGATGAACAACCAACTTTGAAAAACTAAACCCAATTACTTTTCACTACGACCGTGTCGGAGACGCGGTCGGGCTGAAGTGCGGGTTATACCGTTTTAATATTATTTCCAGTACTGTTGTTAAGTGATTGAGCTACTATAATACCAAAACCAATTCCTATTCCCAAAATACTGCCTAGCTTTATTGCTTGTTTCAAGTAGAATAATAAACCAATCCTTTCATCTACTTGATAGAACTGATATATGTATATATTTAGTACGGTCATTGTAACATAGACAACTATAAATCCTATAAACCAAGAAACGATTACTTTTACTATGGAATCCTTATAATATCCCCTCTTTTTTAATCTTGAAATAATATATGCCATAATACCAATCAGGATAAACCAATTTATGTTTCTAATATTCATCATAATATTTACAGTTGGTTTGAAGATCACTAATGCAAGCAATGAGAACAGTAGCCCGAACAAAATAAATGTCAATACACTATATCGAATGATAAGATTATAAAAAAGGACTGCCGCAAAACCATATATAGTAAAAGTAAACAGAGTATTGCGCGGATCAATTATAAAACCACCGACAAAGAATATACCCAGCACCACAAAAAATATAGTGGGAATAATAATGTTTATGAGCATTTTTTTCATATTACTTTTCATAACACTCAATTCCTTATTTACGGTATAACGGCGTTGCGCTTAGCCCGCCGCCAATAATTACAATGACGGTTTGAAATGCACAACTTTATTTATAATTCAGTTTTTTATTGCAATCACAATTTTATGAGCAACTAACTTTGAAATACCAAACCCAATAACTTTTCACTACGACCGATTCGACACCTGCCTGCCGGCAGGCAGGGAAGCGGTCGGGCTGAAGTGCGGGTTATGTGCATATATTTTATTAAACGACAATAGACTTTACTTATTCTATCGGTTAAAGTAGACAATCTTTGTTTCTAAGAGTATAAAATCACTTACTTTTTGCTCTATTTTTCCTTTTGTATTCTTTAATTCTAGCATGAACAGTGGTGTGAAATGATATAATTATCTGTTGAAAAGTATTAAAATACACAAAATCATAAATCTTAAATGTTGCAATTTCCTCACTCAATGATTTGGAATAATTTTGAAATGGATTAAAATAGCTTAGTGGAATCTCTTCTTTATCAAATTCATTGTAGAAGTGATATTCTTTACTACCAAAGAATTCTTCAAATGTGTTTTCCAAAACATTAAAATATAAATCTGAATTTTCCTTTAAGTATCTCTTGTTGATATTGGGTGTTTGTTGTACCAAAACAAACAAATCCTCAGCTTTAAGTGATATTTTTAAATGATATTTAATCATAAGACTGTATCGATTAATCGGATATTTGTTTAATTCCTTTAGTAATAACTTAATAAAATAAGAATCATTCCACTTTATGGTCACAAATATTAATATTTTAATTAGATAATCTTGGTCTTGTAAAAACTTATTATAATTTACTAAAGAGATGATTTCATTAGTCGCTATCGTGTAAGCTTCTTTTTCGAGAAGTCTTCTTTCAAGACAATACAGATAAACTAAAACTATATCTCGACTATAGGGTTTCGATAAATCTTCTAGCATTTTAAAATATTCCCATCTTTGGACTGGGCTAAATTCTAAATAGTTGGGGGTGTTATTAAGATTAAATTTATTTTCAACTACACTTTTTGGTTTTTCTATAGGGAGACTTAAAAATATCATACTTGGTTCGTCTTCTTCAAGTGTATAATCATTTACTTTCACTTCCACATTATTCTTAATGTATTCCATAAATTGTTCTTCACTTAATCCTTGTAAATATGGATTTTCTTTAAACAACAATTCAACATTCTCATCGTTTAGAGGTAGCCCTCCAATCGAAGCTGATATTTTAATTTCTATTGATTTACTGGCTCTAGAAATATGCGTGGGTGGATTATTTTTAGTGAAATAGAGTAGTTTTACTCTATGAATTGGAACACTGAATAATTGTTGTTTTAATTCTCCAGAAGTTAACTTGATTAGTTCTTCGTTCGGAAGAATACTCATTTCTCGTTCAATTAATTTTAATGATTAAAATAATGCTCTTTAAGTGCACA
>JAHBUP010000002.1 GCA_019638015.1 Melioribacteraceae bacterium
TCACTCGAAAAGAGTAGAGGATCTTCCATTTACTATTTCAAATGAGCAACTAAATCATGAATTTTACAACACAACAAGAGGAGCTTTTTAAGAGTATACCGGTCTTAACTGGTATAACTATAAAATACAAACCATTCAACAAGAACAATCTTTTCGAAGTAATTAAAGAGATTGCAACTGGTAACATTTTCCGCACAAAAATTGAAGAAGTCAGATCAATTCAAGACAAAAATAAACGGCAAGACTTCAAACGAAAAAACCTTCCATTTTTTACAATTGGCGAATTCAAAAACAACGAAAGACAAAAAAAAGCTCTCATTAAAACTCAGTTTGCAATATTTGATTTGGATCATATTGCTGAATGGAAATCAAAATGGGAACAGATCGTTGCCGACAAAAGTGTTTTTGCAGCATTCCGCTCCCCAAGCGGAGATGGAATTAAAATCATCTATAAGTTTGACAAACCAATTACCGATCCTCAACTATATTCATCCGTCTACAAGTTCTACGCATCCAAGTTTAATATTGACTTAGGGCAAGAGCCAGACATGACTTCAGACTGTTCTAGAGCTTGCTACATCAGTTATGATCCAAAAATATATGTGAATGAAACTCCAGCTTTATTAAGTGTTGTTGAGAATATTAAACCAGTTATAAAGCAGACTAGTAACTCAAGTGAAGTTGATACAACCTACGTTCCCAAAGCAGTTGAGTTTTTAAGTACTAAAATTAAGAATTATAATGACTGGGTAACATGTGGTTTTGCATTAACCAGCCTGGGAGAAGGAAGACAGTACTTCCACAGACTCTCTCAGAATCCTAATTATAATGATACCCCAGAAGAGGTAGACGAAAAATTTGATGAGTTAGTTGAATCAAGCCGCGGTGAAGTAACAATTGCAAGCTTGTTTGAAATAGCCATAAGACACGGCTTTGTTTATCCGACAATTAATATTATAGACATCAATGCAAAACCACTATCTGCGCAAATGATGGAGTGGTTTGATGAAGATAGAAAAAGATTACCGGGAACACTAATTGGTCATCCCTTATCTACTTTCAAAAAGATTGCAGAGTATACAGATGGAATCCAGCCCGGGTTTTACATTGTTGCAGCAGAGGCAAACGTAGGAAAAACAGCCTTTATAACAAATCTTTGTTTAGATCTCCTAGATACAAATCCTGATATACAAGTAATCTACTTTTCACTCGATGACAGTAAACGTTCGACAATAAATCGCCTCTTAAGTATTAAAACCCACTGCTCGATAAACTCTCTCCGAAGGAAAATAGATGATAAAAGCCTTGCTGCAACTGTTGAACAGGGAAGATCCGAATTAATAGAGCTAGCTCAAAAGGATAGAATTCAGTTTTACGATCTTGGAGATGTAACAAAAATTGAAGAAGTAGAATCAATCATCTCAAATAATAAGCATCCTCAAAAGGTTGTGTTTATTGATGGCGTTTATAATTTGCAGGTTGAGAGCTCTGAGGGAATAAGAGTAGAGAACATTAAACGAGCACAAACCATTAAAGAGATTGTTGATAAAAACAAATTACCTTTAATAGCTACAGGAGAGCTTCGTAAGAAGTCTAAAGATGATAGCAAAGATAAAAAACCGACACTTCACGATTTAAATGAAACCGGTAAATACTCCTATAACGCAAATGTAGTTTGGCTTCTCTCATTCAAGAATGCGGATAAAAATGAAAAGTCGATTATTGTTGAATTAGAGTTTGCTAAGAACAAACTATCCGACTTTAAAGGCAGTATTGATCTTAATTTCATTAGAGAGAAAGGTATCATTAAAGAGGCTACATTAAATCTTCCATCCTATCCGAATTCATTTGATACTGAAGGGGAGGATTTATGATAAATAGTCAAATTACATACGTCGATAGAATGGTTTACCAAGAATTTATTTCAAAATTTTGTGAGAAAGGAGTTTTTTCTAATTTTGATTTATTGCCATTCAAGGATCAGTTGATTAAGGATGCTAAATTAAAAATCAACCAACCCGAATTAAGTTATGACGAAACCCGAAAGGTCTTAAGCGAAGCAAAAGAGTATAAAACTGAGACTCATATTATCAGAGACTTTGGCACTCATCTATATGCATTTTCCTACAAAGTATTTATAGACAGCAAAGCTGGTTCAGATGAAAATCTGAATCAGTCTGAAGCTATTAATGATGCTCTAAAGAAAGTGAATACGGGTAAACTAGCGAATAAAGTTGTTCTCTATATACTTTCGGAGGTATTTAAACAAAAGAAAACCGAAGACGTTATAATTTTTAAAAAGGATTTAATCGAAACCCTAGGGTATTCAAGTGAAGATAAATATCTCTACTCGGATATTTATAATGTAATATTTTCACTCAGATGGCTCGACTATCAGGTTTTTGAATTTAAGAAAAGAAATGGGCTCAAGCTAAAATCGTGGGGTACTTTTATCTACAATATCCAAAATGAGCATGATTCATATATAATAAGCGTAAACAAAAAATACATTGGATGTGTTTTTGATCTTTTTAATAATCCATTAGAAGGAAAATTTGAAACAGGGTATATAAAGTACCCAATGGTGGCAATTAGGGCCGCGAAAGACTATTCAACTGCCGCTTATTTGTTGACCAATTTTTTGATATGTGAAAATGGTAATGCGAAACTGAATACAGAAGAGGAAAAAGTAATTGCCTTTTCAGGTGGTGTTTTGATCAAAACAATAAGAAAAAATTCCAAAAACATAAATAAGCAGAAGTGGGGGCTGATCAAAGCATTAAAGGAATTAGACTTTATTAACAAAATTGAACCAAGTATTCCAGAGCTAGAAAAGCTTTCCTCAATGGAGATTAAGAAAACTGTAATTAGGATATATCTGGATAAGGACGTGAAAAAACTAAGCGAAAAAATTGAAAGTAATCTTTTGGGGTCTAAAAAGGCATGAAAAGTAATCTTTTGGGGTCTAAAAGTAATCTTTTGGGGTCTGCCCCTTTTCGTAAACCCTTTATTTGCAATGAGTTGGAGACACAAAAAGTCACTAAAAGATACTAAAAGTATCTAAAAGAGTATTAACCCCCTACGCCTCCGGCGTTGGGGGTATATTAAACGTAAAATGAGGTAAACACAATGGAATCATCAGTAAAACAAGCAGCCTTAACCGACAATGTCGTTGAGGCAATTAAATTAGTCCGTATAGTAGAACCGGCTCTTACAAATGCAGGTTTCGAACCTAAAGCCGATTACTCTAAAAACCCATTAGTCCCCGATGAAGTTCAAGCTACTATCGATTGGATTAATGCAAATACGGTCAGAACGAAAACATACAATCCACGGATGGACAGTTATTCCCTTAAACACAAGGTTGAAGTATATTCAAGAAAGATCGGCAACGGAATGTATATTGGAAATGGAGCAGCAATAGCAGCATTTATAATCCTTGGGATACCGTATAAGCAAATATTAAAGACGAAAAATGCCATCCCACAGTTAAAGCTCAAACCGCAGAAGAAAGTAAAGATACTTCCATATTCACAGTGGAAGTGGCCTAAATAGGATCGATTGCAGATTAGAGATTGGATTCCCCTCCAATCTCAATTTTGCGCGAAACAGAAGCAATATTTTCAGCGAGAAAAGCCAAAAAAAAGCCAAAAAATCTCCTTAGGGTTTTGGTTCCATAGCCCCAACTGCAAATCTGAGCCAGCTTGCGACCTCTCCAATACAGGGAAAGCCAAAAAAGCTACAAGGTATTATTAAATCTGCCCCAGAATCGAAAACTCAAAATTATTTTTGGGAAATTTTACAGACCCTATAAGCAAAAGATCACAACATCCATTTTATTCTTGTACTTTAACACAATTAAACTTAAGTTGAAACTAAATAATGGGCTGGTTCAATTTGGGGCTATTACAGGAAACTTCACACGAAAGCACTTCACTGACTAGTGAATTTAATATAGGCATGATATTGAGCAAAAAGATTGGAAATTTGTAAATAAGATAAACAATACCGGTCGGATATAATTCCAAAGCAAGGAATAACCCCGGCGGGTTAATTAATAGTTATACCACATTAAGTTACAGAAATTATGATACAATTAGAGATGATACAGAAAACAAAACATATAGCGGAAAATGATGCAAATGTATCTTCTGTTTTTATGTATGGTTCATTTACAAAAGATGAAGGGGACCAATATTCCGACATTGAATTTTATATTTTCCTAAAGAATAAAGAAAATTTTTCATCAGAAAGTTGGATAAGTAATATTCATCCAATATCACTGTATTTCATAAATGAATATGGTAGTGAAGTAACCATTTTTGAAAATATGATTAGAGGAGAATTTCATTTTTTAGCAACAGATAAAATTGATATAATTAAATCTTGGGATGGTTTAGCATCATTCAGCGAATTTGATAAAATGATTTTAGTTGACAAAGAAGGACATTTATCCAAAACCTTAAAAGAAATCAAATACAAAAATCCAGAAAGAATTACCTCTGAAAATATTTCTTGGCTGAGTAAATCACTAATCAATGTTTTATTAACAACAAGTAACTTAATAAAAAGGCAAGAGTTTGCACACGCTTATCAAAGTTTAAATAGTGTTCAAAAATATTTACTTTGGTTAATTCGTATTCATACTTCAAAGACCAATCATTGGGAAACTCCGACAAAGAATTTAGAAAAAGATATTAATGATTATTGGTATGCTGAATATAAAAGAACAACTTCAAAATTAAATGCAATTGATATCAAATCAGCATTTCAATACTCAATTGAAATATCAGAAAAACTTTTTAGTGAACTGAAAGTTGAATCCAAAATAAAAGAATTACTATCAATTATTAAAGAATCAAATTCTAAATAGAAAGTTTATCTAATGGTAAATGTGGTATAACAAGCAACTCAAGCCGACCGCTTTTTTCGCATTCGGCATTTGTAGTTTCTCTTGTTAGTCGTTCCGTTTTTAGTTTCTTATTCAAGTTTCTACTGCTATGGAAATATTTTTATAATTATTTAATTAGTCGTTCTAACTTAGCCGTCTGCTCTGGGCGGCGGCTTAGTTGCAACGGCGTTAGCTGCATAAATTATTGGGATAAATTATGGAAATGAAAACACTAAAATTTATGAGATTGTTAATCCCTGGATTAATACTTCTCTTTGAATTTTTACCGATGTTAAACTTTCTTAAAGTGAGTTATAAAATTGGAGAAGGTTTGTTGTCATATAGTTTTTTAACAATACTTGCTTTAGTAATTGGTGCAATCTATCATATGAATGACATTAGGTTTACTGTAACTACTGTTTCTCATAGAAAGATCGACTTAAATATTGTTACTTCTTTGCTCAAAATTTATAACAAACAACTTGATCAAAACGAATACAATTACCTCAAAAAAGGAAAATTAAAACAGATTTTTTATCATTTCATCGACAATGATCCGTCACTTTCAGCTAAAAGTAAGCTTGTTTATTTCAATGGTTTGCTTTGGACTTCTACCGCAGATTGTTTTATCCTATCAGTATTTAGTTCTGTCACGTTTTTAATTACTGGTTTATGGATATTTAATAATGATTCAATTTGGCTTATTGGCGTATTGTATTCTGGCATTGCTTTATTGGCTGTATGTTTTCACTTTTTAACCATAATTAAGCATTACAAACTATCCAACGACCAAATAGAATTTATAGAGATACATTACCAAACTGAACTTAGAGCAAAAATTGATGCGGTTTTAGAACTAATGCCAAAAACTATTTAGCTAGGATAAAATGCCTACCAATTTAGATTTCGAAACAATTGAATTAATTGAAAGAGAATATAAAAAAAGCACATTGCCGTGGTCTCTTGGATATAGTGGAGGTAAAGACTCATCTGCTTTGTTAAAATTGACTTTTCAAGCAATACTCAATACAAAGAAAAAACCAAAAACAATTAATGTAGTTTATTGTGATACTGGTGTTGAAATCCCGATAATGTCTGCATTGGTTGATAAAACTCTTAAAAAAATCAAAAGAGAATCAAAAGAATTAGAACTCCCATTTAATTGTGTTAAGCTAGTCCCAAAATTAAATGATAGATATTTTGTGAAGGTTATTGGTCGCGGTTATCCTCCGCCAACAAATATATTCAGATGGTGCACGGATAAACTTCGAGTAATTCCAATTCAAACATTTCTTCAAACTCATTCAAAAGAAAATATAGTTTTGTTGGGTGTCAGAAAAGGGGAAAGCTTTGAGAGAGATAAAATTATTCTCAAGCATTATCTTGAAGACGTGTATTATTTTCGTCAAAATAACTTTAGTCAAGCAAAAATATTTTCGCCGATTCTCAATTATAATGAAGATAATGTTTGGGAAACAATTCTTAACGATTCACTACCTAAAAGTATTGATGGGAAAAAACTTCAGAAATATTACACTTTGGTTAAAAGTGTAAATGAAAATAATATTGGTGGTCGTTTTGGTTGTTGGACTTGCACGGTTGTTCGCAAAGATAAAGCAGTAATGAATCTTATTGATGCTGGTTATTCAGAATTAATTCCATTGCTGAATTTTCGAAATTGGTTAGTATCAATACGTGATATTCCAAGAAATCGTTGTAAGCATAGGCGGAATGGACAAATTGGTTTAGGCCCGTTTACTCTTGTAGCGCGGTCAAAAATTCTTGATAAATTACTACTGGCTCAAAGTGAATCTGGATTGTCCCTCATCAGCGAAGAAGAGTTGGACTATATTTTAAAATTATGGTTAGTAGATAAGAATTCAAAAACTTATAGAGAAAAATAGCAGCTAACCAGTTCTTCAAGGCCGACCGCTTTAAACGAAGTGGCATTTGTGTGGTTATTAAGTTGCGATGTAAAAGTTAGTTGCTCTTTGAATGTAGTTAACAAAATGAATTAATAAATAATTATCGGCATTTGTTTTCAAAGCTGCATTGCTGTTATGGGCGGCGGCTTAAAAACAACGCCGTTATACAAAAAGTGAGGTTCTATGAATAATACATTTTACCATTCCTCAAATAGCTAAGGTGGTATTATGTTCAAGAAGTGTTTTATTATTTCTCTTGCGGTAGTATCAAACATTGTCTGTCAACCAGTAAAAATATATTTGAATACTTTGACAAAACTGGATGATGAGAGTATTCATTTAGTTACGCTTTCTAGTCAAGCAAAGGAACAATTAGTCCTTCCCAAATTCGCAAGTAACGAGACACTATTTTCAAAGAAGTATCTCGATCTCTTCTATAGTTGGGACTCTGAAAATGATGAGAAAATTTCAATCCTTTTATTTCAGCTAAAAAACGAGGATTTATTATATGTAGACAAGAATAACGATAATGATCTGTCAAATGACGGTGATCCAATTTTATTTCCTCTAAATAAGGATTCAATTACCATTGATATCATTTCTCCAAAAGATATTAATCAGAAACTCAAACTGGCATTATATCGAAAACCTGATTTGACCGACTCACTGAAAGCTTCTTTTATAGATCCAGAAGGCAATTTATCTTCAAGTTTTCTTAAGTTCGCAAAAATATATAGCGATGATTTCAATTTTGAAGGTAAAAAAAGATCATTCTACTTTGATTATCGGATTACCTTAAGAAGAGGAGAACTTAATCTAGGATCATCAACTTATTCTGTCGGATTATTCGACTATTCAAATAATGGTAGATTTAATGACAAGCGTGATCTAATTCTAATGGATTTTAACAAAACTGGAAAATTGAATCTCGATAATCCGTCAAACGTTTTTTCTATTGATGATGTATTTACAATAGACAATAAGAATTATAAGCTAACCGAAGTTGATAAATATGGTCAGTATTTTATTATAGAAGAAACTAAGAACAAGCCAACTTTTCATTATCTAAAATGGATACAAGAAGAATCTTCGAAAGGTCAAATAAAAGAAACTCTACGTGAGGATTTTTGGAATAATAAATTGGTTTCACTTAGCGGTGAAGAAATAAGTTTATCTACTTTTAAAGGTCAATACCTTTTCTTAAATATATGGGGAGAATGGTGCCAACCTTGCATAAATGAAATTGAAGAATTAAAACAAGCTTACGAAAAGAATAACGGTAAAGTGGTTTTTTTAGGCGCACTCAAAGTAAATGATTTAACCAAAGCCAAAAGACTAATTCAAGAAAAAAATATTAGCTGGCCGAATACATTTATAACCAACGAAATTATAAAGGAATTTAATATTATCAGCTATCCGACCAATATTTTGATATTTCCTGATGGCATTAATTATATCAAAGAACATGGAATTAACAGAACATATTTTGACATGAATGTAAAATAGTTTTTGTATAACCCGCCGCTCAACACGGACAGCGTTTTTCAGAGTGGCATTTGTGTAATTAAAAGTTTTCGTTTACAAAATAAAGTTGCTCTTTAATGTAGTTTGTTCTAAGAAATATTTTTATAAATAAAAGTTGTTGCAGTTAATTGGCATTGCTGTTCTGGGCTGCCGGTTAGCGGCAACGCCGTTATAAAGCTGGGATAAATGGAAGAAGAAAAAAATAATAATCAAAAAGTTTATGAAAGAATGCGTGACGAATTGATTGAGGGTCAACGTATCAACTCTGTAAATTTTGACAAAGCTATACTCTCACTATCAAGTGCTGGTTTAGGTGTTACTGTTTCATTTATCTCAAATCTAATTGATTTATCAAAAGCACAATGGTTGATAACACTTTATTTCACTTGGATATTTTTTATCGTTGCAATAATCGCAACAATCATTTCCTTTCTTGTAAGCCAAAGCGGAATTAATAAACAGTTTGAATCATTAGAAGCAATCTATTATAGAAGTGAAAATGTTGACAACAAAAAAGTAATATTTATTTCAAAGTTCTTAAAATGGTTGACCCTTATTTCTGTGATTGCGTTCATTTTAGCAATATTATCATTAGCCACATTTTCAATTTCTAATATTTCAAAAGGAGCAATAAAAATGAGTGACGAAAACAAATCCAAAACGACAAATCTTTCTGATGGTGTCCCCGTAAATAATTTACAAAAGATAGTAAATACTACACTTGAAAAAGGATTGCCAATAAATAACTTGCAACCTGTTGCCAAACCAACGTCTTCGACTACTACAACTACCACAACAACGACGACTACGACAACAAGTTCAACCAATAATTCAAGCGAGAAAAAGTAAAACGCTTTATAACAAGCGCCTCAACAGCGACCGCCTCTTCGATGCGGTCGTAGTGAAAAGTTATTGGGTTCAGCTTTTCAAAGTAAGTTGCTCTATAAAGTGTGATTGCAATAAAAACTGATTATATAAATAAAGTTGTGCATTTCAAACCGTCATTGTTGTATTGGGCGGCGGGCTAAGCGCAACGCCGTTAGGCATATAATAAAATGGAGAAAAAATGGAACAAAATATTGATAGTGTTATAATTGGCGAACAAATATGGATGACAAAAACTCTAAATGTTACTCATTTTAGAAATGGAGAAGAAATAACAGAATTAAAGAATAAGGATGAATGGATTAATGCAGTATTATTTGCAAAACCTGGGTTTTGCTATTTCGATAATAATTCATCGAATGATATTTTATATAATATTTGGGCTTTGCAAGATAAAAGAAATGTTGCGCCAGTAGGATGGCATATACCAACAAATGCTGAGATTGATATATTACTCAAAGAATTAAATAAAGAAACAAATCCTCTTCACTTTTTTTCAGATAAATTTAACTTCACAATAGAGCAAGCTCACAATCGTAATTCTAAAGGCGAATTTCAAAAATACGACGGTATTGCAATATGGGGGTATTCACCTAAAACTAATCAACACGATACTTACCGATTCGGAGAAGAAATCTCAAAAAAATTTAGTATTACCATTGATGCAACAAGATTTGGAGGTTATAGGGTTCGTTGCATTAAAGGAGAAAATGAACAAGCAAGCATTGATTCACAAATAAACTATGATAATATGTTAGTTGAGGGAATAATATTTGATGATATTGGAAAAGTAAATGAAGCTATTAATAATGGAGCTGATATAAATACTAAAGATGGAAAAGGTCAAGATGTAATTTTACTTTCTATAGGATTTGGTCGTTTTGATATTTTTAAGTTTTTAGTGGAAAGTGGACTCGATATTAATAAGAAATATAAATTAGATTCTAATGGAAAAGAAACTACACCTCTGATGTATGCTTCATTAGGGGGTAAAATAGAAATAGTCAAGTATTTATTAGCAAATGGTGTTGATATAAATTATGAATATCCTGACGGAACAACTGCATTAATAGCAACGATATTTTTAGGCAAAATTGAGATAATGAATTTATTATTATCTGCGGGTGCTTTAATATATGCTAATTCTCCAATGACTGTTAAAGCATTAGAACACGCTAAGGTAAACAACCCGTCTATTTACACAATAATAAATGAATACATCGGAAATAATGTGCTAATGAAAGTTAATGCAAATCCTACATTATTATTGAAAACTCCTTTGAATAAATCGCAATTTGAATGCCCTGTTTGTAAAAAGTCATTTCAATCCGGCGGCGTAATCGTAGCCGATCAAGAATATTTTAAACCAAGTTGTAATTGTGGTATTTATTATGATTTTTTGAATGGATATTATACGAAAGATGAAGAAATTGCTAATTCACTTAAAGAAGTTGGCTATAAAATTGAGTTTGCAAAAAAGATGGAAGGAAATCCATATGATAACGACAAGTTTATAATCTATGATTAGTGTATAATGCCTAACACGTTCTTCAAGCCGACCGCTTTAAACGAAGTGGCATTTGTGTGGTTATTAAGTTGCGATGTAAAAGTTAGTTGCTCTTTGAATGTAGTTAACAAAATGAATTAATAAATAATTATCGGCATTTGTTTTCAAAGCTGCATTGCTGTTATGGGCGGCGGCTTAAAAACAATGCCGTTAGGCATTTACAAAAAATATGATAAAAAAAATATTACTTTTCCTTTTACTTTGTGTTAATATTAATTATTCGCAACAGAAAGAATATTCGCACGATTATATTTTAAAATTTAGCACACTCGATTTGTTAACTGGAATTCAATATGAAAGTTCAACAATTCAACTTGGACTTGAAAAAGGTTTATCAGAAGATTTATCAATAAATTCAGAATTAGGATACTCGTTGCATATTGATAGAAAACCAGATATTCTTTCTATTAATCTTGATAATTCAAGTGGATTTGCTTTTGAAACTGAAATAAGAAAATATATTGATAAAGAAGAAGCCAATTACTGGGCAATACTTCAGCATAGATTTTCTATATCGTTATTTAGATGCTAAAAATCATCATTGGGCATATTTAGTTGCTGATGAAGAGATATATAGCTTTATTGAAAAATACTCTGTTTATAGAAATGAATGTGCATTACATTTGAAATATGGTTATCAAAATATTTCCATTGCTGGTTTTGTTTCAGATTTTTCAATTGGGATTGGCTGGCGGTATATTTCAAGTAGAACAATAAGTTCTTATCCATTATCTTTTATCGAAGGCGAATTTCCATATAATAAACCATTTAGTCACGGTAGTCGTAATTTCTTTAGTTTAACAGCAGCGATTAGAATTGGTTGGTCAATAAAATAAAAACTGCCTAACAAGTGCTTCAACCCGACAGCTTCTGTCGAATCGGTCGTAGTGAAAAGTAATTGGGTTTAGTTTTCATAGTTGGTTGCATTATAAAGTGTGATTGCAATACAAAACTGATTTATAAATAAAGTTGTGCATTTCAAACCGTCGTAGTTGTGTGGGGCTGCCGGGTGAAAAGCCACACCGTTATATGCCAAACAAAATATGAATGACATCAATCAAATCGAAGAGTATATTAATCACAAGCTTATTTTCATAAGCATGTTAGTGGAACGAACGGAAGTTCTAATTGAGAATGATATTGCAGACACTAAAATTTCTTTAGAAGAAATCAAAAAAGAATATAAACCAGATTTCGTTAAGAGTATTTTTGATAGTGGATATAGGACACCTTTTGATTTTAAAAAACTACAAGAAGAAAAACCTGAAATTGCTCTTGAATTCAGTAAACAATTAAGGCTTTCGCACAAAGTAAATTGGAAAGAAACTCAAATAGTTGTTGCTGAGAGCAATTATCAACAATTAGTTGTTTCTTCTTTGTTTCTGTTTGTTGTTTCGCATCTTGAAACTGGTTTACGGTTGATTTGTGATTATATAAAAAATAAAAATGGATTAGAATTGAGTTGGGCAGATCTAAAAGGTAGCTCACTTGACGTTTATAAAAAATATTTATCAAAAGTCGCTCACGTGAGTTACTGTTTTGACAAGTCAATTAGTTGGCCTTGTATGAAGGAATATTATATAATTAGGAATTTTGTTATTCATCGAGGATGCTTACTTGACGACTCTGATATTTCGAAAAAAGTAATTGAGCTTGTTAAAAAATATACCAATTTGAGTATAAGGAATAATCTAGAGTTGATTATCAATAAGGATTTTATTGATGAGGTCATTGATCAATCTGATAAATTTTTCAATGATTTGTTAATTTTAGTAAAAGGCATATAACCTGCAACTCAAAACCGACTGCTTTAAACGTTGCGGCATTTTATAGTTTATTAAGTAGGTTATAATAGTAAGTTGCTTTTTGAGTGTAGTGAACAAAACTAAATTTTAAATAATTATTGGCGTTGGCTTTTCAGTGCAGCATTGTAGTTCTGGGCTGCCGATTATCTGAAACATCGGTTTACTTGATAAAAATTTCTTATTAAAATATGTTTAATATAATGATAGTTAGGTTAAGAGAATTAATTAAATAAACAATAAAACGAAATTAATAGCGCAGCTGCTGTGTTGTTCTTAATCGAAAACTGGCACTTTTCAAATACATAAGAACATGCAAGAGAGTTGTGCCTTTTCTTAACTATAATAACCTATTAAAGAATGAGGTGTTAAAATGAAACTAAATAGAATAAAGATATTTTTTAACTTAGTTTTATTATTATTCACCTCAACCTACATGAATAACTATGCCCAAACGGCTGCCCAATTATCTCAAAAAGGGATAGAGAATAAAAATAATAACAAGGAATTAGCATTAAGTTATTTTGAACAAGCTTTTAAATTAGATCCATCAGAATTCACTTTTTTATTAGAAATTATTAGACAATATCACCACTCCTACCTTACAACTGATTCAAATTCAGTCAAAAAACTATCAAAAATGTTTGAAAGTTCACTTAATTCTTTAAATAAGAACAAGCCGTTATTTGATTTGTACTTCGAAGTAGGCCAATTGTTCTACTTTTACTCGATGTTTGTACCACAGATTTTCAATGACATAAACAATCCAACAAAAGAAGAATTAAAAAAATGGAAAACGGTAAGCGCGAATTGTGATTCTTATGAAAAATATGGCTACGCGTATTTATTGAATGCTCTAGAAATATGTCCAAAAGATTCTATTTATAATAAGAGCAAAATCTATTATTTCTTTGCTCAGCATTATAAAAAACTGTCTCAGTCTGAAGAGAATAAAGCAAAAGTTATTAACTTTTATGAACTAGCATTTGATACTCCCAAACATTTAAAAAAACCTCCATTTCTAAATAATTATTATGAATTAGCTGATTATCTTTATACTATAGGCGATTTAGAAAAAGCCAAAAAGACTATTGAAATTGCTAGGGATTATTTAACAGAATTCAATAAAAGTAAAACCGAAGAAGTAAGTGAAAAAATTAATTATGCGTATGAAATGAATTTAATTATTAAGAATAACCCAAAATGGAATATAATTGAAAATGAAGAAGGTGAAAACCTGACTACATTGCAAGGATTTGTTTTTTTGTTTCATCCATCTTCTATGCTAGTACATTCAGATGGCTTAATTAGAGTTTGGATAAAACAAATAATATTTCCAATTAATAAAAGTAGACAAGAAATTATTAGTGAAATCTTCCCTGAAAAAGAAGAGTATTCAAATTATCAAGAATCTCGTTGGCTTATAGAACTCAATATCAAAATGCACACATATAATTATATTGAAATAATACATTATAACTTATTGGGTTCTGTTATAAATTCATTTAATTACAATGATTCCCCCAAAAATATTCCTCCAGATACAAATATTGAATCTATAGCAAATTATTTCGCAAAAAAATACAAGTAATTAGGGTTTGATTAAATATGTAATTGTTCGATTGCAATCCTTTTATGGATTTAATAATAAAACTGCATATTATAATGGAAGTTGATTTTACATCCTTTGTAAATTCGATATGCTAGTAGAATAAAAAATGAACGAATCAATCACTATTGAATTAATAGAAAAGTTTTGAGTAAGAATTTCTGGTAATTAATACTGTAGAGTTTATTTTATGAATTATTCACTTTTTCTTTTAGCTCTCTCATTCAAGGTTCTAGGCTGGCAAATATTTTTAGGAGGAGTTCAATTTGTTGGCAAAAAGTTGTTTAATAATACTGGGTTAGTAATTGGCTATTTATTTGTATTATTTTTCACACTTAATAAAACATATAATGATTTGTTTACATTTCAAATAATAGTGCAAACACTTGTATTTATTTCAATCCTCTTTTGGACTAAAAGGAAGTAATATTTTATCCATGCTATATTTGAGGGAGGAAGCGTGAACGAAGTCGATCATTTTAATTTTCCTGGTTCATACTGGTCAAATGACCTTGCAACCTTAGGAGGTTGTTTAGGGATCGCAATGGGTTCAGTCATAGTAGCGTTGACTATTATAATTGTAGTTGTAGTATCAATAATTTTATGGCTTCTGGGTTATGGTTATATCTCAAAAATCATATTGCTAATAACATCAGTTATTGGAGTACTCCTCTTCTTTATTATAAATTCAATATTCAAGGATAAAAAAAAACCCGAAAAAGATGAGCGAGAAAAATATACTTACGTTAAATCAGCATTGGCTACTTATCCAGATTCTAAACCCAAGACCATCCAGTACACAGTTACTAATCCAAATTCAAAGTATAATACATTTCTTTATGAACTCGATCCTCATGGGAAGTACAAATCACAAATCATATTGGATGGAAAGATTGGTATTGATGTATTTAATCATGATAATTTGCATTTAATTGTAAATAAGGTTACTCCAATTGATTTTCTCGATTGGCAAAACAAGTATTGGCTTAATTTGCCAATTGATACGGATGCAGTTGAAATTACAATTGAAGGTTTTGCTTATCCCGATACTCCACGAGCTGATTTTTATTATACCGTTTATATGGTATTAGATTATCAGAACAATAGTGATAGACTTGCAAAATATCCAGAACCAATTTCTAAAATATTTGAAACGGAAGAGAAGTTTGCCCAAAAACCAATTTGGTGGCCATCAGAAGGAGAATTGATGAAGATTACTATTGATTCTCATCCTTCAAGATTCTACCCTAAATTAACGGAATTTATTAAACCACAAGAATCATCTGACCCTCCTGCAAAAAGAAGTGCAAAAATTTACATAACTAATGATGAGAGCCAATTGTATTTACTTTTAAACTTTGGGCGATATTGGATTTCATAATACAATCGACTAATTAAAATCAGCTTTAGACTTTTATGCAAGTAATATATCTTTGCGCTGTTTTACTTTACGAATTGACTTAGCTCAGAATTGAATACCGAATATTATTTAGTACATGTTATGTAACTATTAAACAACACTAGAGAGAAATTAGTAATTATGGATAAGAAATTAGGACTAATCGAAATGAACTGTTTTGAGGACTTCTCTCCAGCACAAGTACATAAGATTATTTATAACCCATTTGACATTTCTTGTGTTATAAAAATAAATTCACCAAATAATGAGAGTGTTGTTCAAAAAAAGAGATAACAAAATGGAGTCTGTAAAATAATTTGTGTAAACGGGTATTTGAGTTAAAGAACATTTTCAAATCTCCCAGATAAAGAGCCACTCAATGAGTGGCTCATCTGTACTCAGTTTTTACAAAACGATTTGTACACCAGATAAGCAGTTAACCCCAGCCATCCAAACATTCCAAGAACATTCACCTTTTTATAACTGATTCCGGTTTTCTTTGAAATGTACTCCAGTGTATCAACCGTGTGGTCAAAGATTTCTTCCAACATTAAGCCTCCGATACTTTTAAATAAGATTTCTCTCCACAAATGACATGTACTTATCATCTGCGAAGATTAAATGGTCAAAGATGTTGATCTCGATAACTTTACCAACTTCAACCAACTTTTTTGTTATTGCGATATCTTCATTGGATGGATCCAGATTACCCGATGGATGATTGTGTGCAATAATTATATTTGCACAGTTGGCAACTATTGCGCTTCTAAATACCGCTCTTGGATCAACAACAGCAGAGTTTAATGTTCCGCTTGAGATGATTTCAAATCCTTGAACTCTGTTAGCACTGCTCAACCAAGCTACAAGAAAAACTTCCCTCGATTCATCTTTCATTATAGGACTGAATAAATCATAGACATCTAGTGGGGAGGTGATTTTCTTTTTGGGTAATTCAGAATATTCCGGATACTTAATTGATGTGTCTTTGAAAGTCCAGAATAAGGTTTTGAACTTTACTTTTTTATCAGCCATTTATCCTCCGGAAAGATTATGCATACCCTTTGTGCGTTGAATAAATAAAGTAATTGCAATCTGGTTTACATTTGCCATTCCGTTGAAGCGGTTCTGAAGTCTGAGAGCCTCATCAAATGATTTTTCCATAGCTGTATAGAAAACATCTTCATTTGGTGTCGGGGGATTATCTTCCATGGGCTTCTCCAACTTTTGAACATCCCACGATACAACTATTTTGCTACCACGACTAACTGCTAGTTTTGTAACCATCAACTCATCATCTTTCTTAAACAGTTTTAATTGTTTGTGTAATTCGTCTGCTGCAAAGAGTGAGTATTCACTCGCTCCATCACCGTTTTGTATTGCATACAGATAATACTTCCCATACTTGGAAGAACCTTCAACGCAGTCATTAAACAGAAGTTTAATCCTCGTTGGTTTGTTGACTTCCAGTTCCATTTTTGGACGTTCCATTGACACCTCCTTTTAGTTTTATTGAAAATTTGTCTGCTGATTCAATCAGAGCGCATCCTTGCGGTACTTTCCCGCTCATTTTGTAAAATGCTTTGATCTTGCCTAGATCAGGTTTTACTACTTCGGGGGTTATAGAAGTTAGCTGAGATAGATTTGGATTGAGAAGAAAACTATCGAGATCCTCCACAATTAGTTTTTCGATCTGTTTACGGCGTAGCAGCTGACCATGAGCTAGATCGATTGTTCTGACTGAAGTCTCTTGCTCATTCATAAAGACTTCGAGTTTTTTGGTAAGCCACTCAACTCTGTCATTTAGTTTTGAACTCTTCGAAAGAGCCCATTCTTCAATGATTCTTTTTTCCTCTTCTGCCTGAAGCATTGTTTTGCTTATCTCACCCGATAGATTCGATATTTCACGAAGAACCATATCTACATGAGCTAACTGCAGCTTTTGCTCTTTCTCCTCAACTTCAATTAGCAGTTCATCCAAAAAGTTATCTTCTTTCATTCTTATCCCCACCCGAGTAATTAATAATTAGCCATATAATAGCCTTGCCGATTACTACAACGGTCTGACAAATAAATTCTTTAATTGATTTCATAGTTTGTCCTTTATTTAATACTGAAATAGCTCTTCTTCACTTATCTCAAGTCCACATTGTTCACAACGATTAAAAAGTTTTCCCAGATGATATCTCGTTTGCTCTAAACACCAGGGGCATTCGATTATCAGTTCATCGGTGTTCTTCTCTCTTCCAAAATAATGATCATGTGAAGTAAACCTGAATTGTCTGGGTGAATATTTTCGGTAGGATTCAACTCCTTCGGTTCCTATAACAAGTGAATGATTGTTTTTCATTTCATAGAAGTGAAAACCCTCTTCACCTAGATTAAATCCTCGATGAGAATGAGTCTTAAGTCTCATTCCTTCTTGCATTATTCTGCGTTCAGAGCAGAAATAAAGAATATCATTCTTCTCATCATAATAAAGATCAATTGGGTTATCCTTCTTTACAAGTGTCAGTTTATCCGGTTCATCTTTGCTGATAACGGCAAAAGCAAAACTGCCTTCAAGTTTATCGAAGACTCGTTTTATTTTATCACCTTTACCACGGGAAGAGAGCACAGCAAGTATAGCTTCCGAATCAACTTCACCATCTCTCTGATTTTTTCCGAAGATTTCTTTATCATTATAAATGATCCCGTTATGAACAATACAAACACCTTGTTTTGTGAAGAGAGGATGATTGTTTTGATTGTTTTTGTTAGTTCCTTGAGTTGCGGCTCGTGTGTGTAATATCATCGATTTTGACAAATTGACATTTTGCCATTCTGACATCTTCACAAACTCAGATGACTTTACCGCAGCCTTCTGAACAATTAATTGTCCATTCTCAATAAACGCAAAACCCGAAGCGTCACGACCTCGGGTTTCTAAAAGTGAAAACATTTCAGTTATACTTTCTTTGCTCGGACGTTTTTGGCCAAAGCAATAATATCCCATTATACCACACATGGTATTTTCTCCAAATTGTTTTTAGTAATTGGTTATGCTATGGCGAGTTCTTTTACTTCTGTGATCCGTTTGATAAGTTTTACTACAGTCTGTAAGTGATCTTTGCGGAGTGAATAACTGATACCGAGACGATTTGAGCCGATACCTTCGATTATTTTTAATTCCAAACCGTGAAGCAGAATAAACTCTTTTACTTCTTCCATTAAATTTGGACTCGCTGATATCTGGTACTCATCACGGTCAATCAGTCCAAATAGATAGAGAGGATTATCAACTAGACCAACGCAGTCTCTAATCTTCTGAAGAAGAAAATCATTTTTATTGATCTTCAATAGAGATTTATGATTGCATCTGTCTGATAACCAGCTTCTTGATAACTCGAGAATAAGTTTTCTATCAGAATCATATACATGAGGATTATCCGGTGAGTCATCATCATGCATATTTTCATAGCAGCTGCTGCATAATGGATCTCCCTCATCATCCCATTGCGTTTCATCGCGGGAAATTACTTCGTCACATCGGTTACAGTAATTATAGTTTTCCGAAAAACATTCCTCGCAATAGATCTCGTCATTAGGAGCTGTTCTTATCTGATGTGACTCTAATTCACATTGACATACACTGCACCTGCTCATGCTGCCTCCCGGGAAATAAATCCCCAATTGGGGAGTATGTTTGAATTCCAATTAAGTTGTTTGGCTAGAAGAAGGTCTAATTCTTTCAATCCTTCCAGACAATCCTCCGGGATCTCAATGAAATTGTTTTTGAAGTTCTTTAGAAATGTTTGTGAATGCTGGCGTCCTTTGATCTCAGAGAAATCCAGATTTAACTCAGTTGCTCCAAGTATAGCTAGCTTTGCCATTGTGAGTGTAACAAGAGTTGTTGAAGGAGATAAGAGCCAGCTGCCTGGAGTGCGGTACTCAAAACCATGAGGTTGATTTCTGAATGACTTTCTTTTTCCATATCCGCATTTTTCTCTTTTAGTTCTTTGATCTCTATCGTCAATACAATTGCTGAGCGAGTAAAGAACTGTATCAAGAGCGTTTATGATTTCAGGTTTGGGTTGAATTGAGAAATGGATATGTCCGCCAATAGCATACTGATCTGAAAAATGACCGGATATAAACTCGAGATCTGGTTGTTTAGAATGACCATACTCGATGATTTGATAAATTTTTGCGGTGAGATCGATAGGGGATTCAGAGAAGCCGGGGCGAAGCTCAGCGACAGACTCGCATCCATCTAATCCGAATGAAGAATTACTTTTGAAATAATTATGAGCATTAACAAAACGACCGTTTAATCTGCAAACCAGTTCCGGATCGCAGCCGAGGGTGAAAGTACACATATAAGAACTCCTAGTTGTTAGACTAGGATTCTTATACCAAATATTTTCTAAGATCTATTTAAATTGGGTCAATAAATTCGCAATCGAGTAGATAACTTTAATAGATAACAAAGAATTATTATTTTGCTTCAAGAATACCACCGCTATGTATAAATACATATTTATCTATGCGGGTATCAACTCCTTAAACAATCATCAATCAAATCATCTCGCCCAAGGAAATAATTTTCAATAAATTGCCATCTTAATTCGTCAGTAATTTCTGCTTGAAAAAAGTACGTCATTATTTCTACTGATCTCGAATGTCGTCGTTCAACATCTGTGACTACATTGTTTTGATAAGCTCGTTCACTTAAGGTTTTAATTTTTAGCGGATCATTTATACGGACAAATAATTGTGGTAAGTCACCTCCACTTAATTCATAAGTAGCCAGATCAAATATTTCTAATAGATAAGCTAGTTTTACTTTACTCCGACTTGGGTGATCTTTATCAATTGAAACAAAACCTTGGTATTCAGTATTGCCTTTTCCAATTCCACCAAATTCCCTAGAGAACGAAGTTTTCATTTCAGATTTAACTCTGGTGAAAGCTGTATTAACTATTTTATATTTTACACTTTCTCCAATTTTTTTTAACTGAATAAAGTTACTAGTTCTTCCATTAGATATACCTTTTTTCCCGAATGTATTTATATCACCATAAAAAACGATGAGTAAATCTGCTAATTTACGACATGTAACTTCATTACCCAGCTGTTTCTTCAACTCTTTAATTAAATCATCTTTTGTAAAATACCTACCTATTAAATTTTCTGAAAACAAACATTTTTCTAAAGTTGTAATGTAATTATCAAAAGATATTTGAGCTTCGTTTATCTCGACTTTAAAATGCAATGCAAGCTTTAGCATTGGATTTATATTGGGGAAGAGTTCTTTTTGAAAATATTTATGTTTAAGTTCTGGAAAACTCAGATCAGCAAAGTGTTTTTCCCATATTTTATCAAGATGAATTCTTAAATATTTTTTATTACTTGAATCTCCTCTTACCAATACGGCACCATTCGTCAGTGGTACTTTTTGTAATTCATATTGTTGATTTGGCAATACTTCACAAAATTCTCCAAAATATCTCATAAAAATTTTCATATACTCAGCTGTAGTCGCGCTGTAAACAACTGAGAATAAACTTTTAGGACGTACAATAATTATATTATATCCAAATTTAGCAAGTAAATCTTTTTCGATTACAAGTAGTGCGCTTTTCACTTTTTGTTCTGAGTTATTGTCTTTTGTGAAAATGTAATTAAAGTCTTCAATCGAGACTAACATGTTTCTATTTCTCTTAATCGAATATAGATCCCAAACCTTCTTTATAACTAAATTAACTTGATATTGTTTTAATGATGATAGCCCAAACAAGATTTTAGTATACTTAAGATCTTTTGGTGTAAAATCAATCTTTGCCTTACCTATAATATTTGGAGTTCTAGCAACACGCCCAATTTCTTGAACGTAGTCTGAAAGGGCCCCAGATGGTGCATGGTGATAAACAACTTCAATGTCACTAATATCAACCCCCATCCCAAATGCTTTTGTTGCAAGAACAACTTTAGTATCTTTATCTTTAAAACTTGAAAGTGTTTCTTTTCGTTCTTCGGAATCTAATTCAGCATGGTATTTTTTAACGAATTGTTTTATGTTTTTATCTAATGTTGGAGCTATCGCTTCTATCTGACTAATCCAAGGAAAGTACAAAATCGATTTAATATTGTTATCCACAAATTCTTTAATGCGGTCCTTTGTTTTGTTTATTTTATCTAAGTCATGAGTATGTGTGTGAAACTTATTGTACTCAAAGTGAATTTCGTTCCTAATAATGTTTCCTATATAAATTCTACAGTTTTGCATATTTAAACTGCCAATTGTTTCAAATACCATATCATCATTACCATTGTACACAGCAGTAGCAGTTAAAGCAACAACCGGGAATCTATAAGTTTTTTGCTGATTATTGATTTTACCTTTGAGAGTATTCCCACGACGTAGTTTTCTAATGTAGTTCCCTAAAAACCAATAGTCTACTCTAAAATCTCGACCCCAAGTGGTTACTAAATGTGCTTCATCGATTACTACTAAACCCAAATCGCGTTCACCAATGAAAGTTTTAATATCATATGATAATAACAACTCAGGTGACATGTATATTATACTAATTTCACCTGCTAATATTTCTTCAATTATTTTTTCTCTTTCGATAAGAGAAAGATCAGAATTAAGAAATGCAACGTTTCTATATTTTCGATTATTTATAAGTGATATAACTTGATCTGCCATTAAAGCTTTCAGAGGTGATATAACAATGGTAACGGGTTTATTTTCATAATTTTCGGATAAATAGATAGCTGGTAATTGAAACAAGAGTGACTTACCAGCACCAGTAGGTGCCGTAAGGAAAATATCTTCAAATAGTAAATTTTGATTCGCCAGTTCATACTGATGTATAATATGTTCTACAACTGAACCTTGTGAATATCTTATTAATTCGGATGAGGTATCGGGATCTTTGTAAATTTTTAATTCCTTAAATTTTGCTCCTTCACCCCAATGCTTTTCAAGCAAAATACTTAGTTCATCTCGCCAATAGTCAGTAAAGTTTTCTTTTTTGGTAAAAATCTTAAAACTAAATCCATAAAAAGATAATAAATAAGTTATCGAATCATATTCGACAACATTTTTTTCTATATGTAAGAAATTGTCATCTACTATTAGGATGAAATCACGTATTGATTCATTAAGAAATAATGAATACTTGAGCTTTTCGTATGTAGAGTCAGCTGCTAAAAATTGTATTTGTGGTAATTCTACATTATTAATTTCATTAATAGTTTCTGGTTCCAATTTTTCTATATAATCGCAAAAGTCATAACTATTTATCTTATAATCTGATAGTTTTTCAGGGTAATCTAAATATTGTATACACTGATAACCACTTATTGTTTTACAATCTGCAAAAAACTTATTAAATAGTTCATCTTCAAGAATTACCATATCGTTATCTATACTAGCTTCGATATCAGCAAATAATTTATTGTATTGATTTGGGTAGAAATCATATAAAGAGTTTGTAATTAAAGCAAATTGCACAGGGAATTGTTTAATAGTGTGGGAAGGTAGATGAAGAAATTCTTCGTATAGAATAAAAGAAACCTCATGTTGAGGCTGCGTTAAATAGCTTCCTAAAGACCAGAAGTTTTTTAATATGTAATCTAAGTCAATTCTTCGCTGCTCAGTTAACCAATAAAAATTTGAAACATTAGGAATCGTGCGGCCCATTTCACTTAAAAACCATGCTGGGTATCCCTTCATAATCAATACTATCGGTAATGAAGAATTAGCCTGAACTTCTTTTACGATTTTGTTAATGGAAGTTATTGTCATAATGAACACCCCTTATTAAATTATGCCCACTCAGCAGCGATTAGTTCTGCTTGTTCTAAAACTGTTTTTGTTACTTTTTCTTCTTTAATTGGTGGATAACCATTTTTTCTTAGAACACGTATGACTGTCAATCTAAACTTAGCTTGTACAGATCTCCTATAGCCCATTCAACAAAGACATTTTTCTTCATTGTATCAACTGATTTGCCCCCCGATTTGTGTGCCAATAATAAGTTAGTTTTTTCCCTTTATCAAGCATTGGCCAACTGATTAGGGATAAATGCTTCTGGTGCTGGTGGTCGATATCTCAATGAATCGTACTCTTAATAGTTCTAAACGATTTTGAAGTAAACCCGTTCCAGTAGATCTATCATAATATTCTTATTCTAATATTGACATTATTTCTGCCTATATTTATGTTGAAGTTAAAATAATGTGATTCCAAAATAAATAGTAATTATTTTACTGAATCATCTTTCCTTTCATGTCAACGATAGGGTATATGGGAAAACAAAAAATCGTTCAAGAAGAACCACTTGAAAAAAAGCTTTGGAAAACAGCAGATAAACTCCGCAAAAACATGGATGCTGCCGAGTATAAACATGTTGTACTTGGCTTAATCTTTCTCAAATATATTTCTGATGCGCACGAAGAACTTTATCAGAAACTAGTTGAACAAAAAAGCGAAGGCGCCAATCCTGAAGATAAAAACGAATACACTGCTGAGAAAGTTTTTTACGTCCCGCAAAAAGCACGTTGGCAGTACATCCAAGGTAGAGCTGCACTTCCAACAATTGGTAAAGATGTTGATGATGCAATGGATGCAATCGAAAAAGATAATCCATCGCTAAAGGGTGTACTCCCAAAAGTATACGCACAAGAAAAACTTGATAAAGCAACTGTTGGTGGATTAATCAATCTTATTGGTACAGCGGTTCTTGGCACTAAGGAAGCTCAGAGTAAAGACATACTCGGGAAAGTATATGAATACTTCCTTGGAGAGTTTGCCCTTGCAGAAGGAAAGAAGGGGGGGCAATTCTACACACCCTCCAGCGTTGTTAGATTGTTAGTTGAAATGCTCGAACCATATGAGGGAAGGGTATTTGATCCTTGTTGCGGCAGCGGTGGTATGTTTGTTCAAAGTGAAAAGTTTATTAAGGCGCACACCGATCATTACAAAAAGAAGAATGGAAATGGTTTATCTTTCAATCCAGTCGACCGTATTTCTATCTATGGTCAAGAAAGCAATCAAACAACTTGGCGCTTAGCTAAAATGAATCTATCCATTCGTGGAATTGATAGCAGTAATGTTAAATGGAACAATGAAGGCAGCTTCTTAAATAATGCTCACAAAGATTTGAAAGCCGATTTTGTTATAGCCAATCCACCTTTTAATGATAGCGACTGGTCAGGTGATTTATTAAAAAATGATGCCCGCTGGAAAATCTTAGGTGAGAATTTAATCCCTCCATCCGGTAACGCAAACTATGCATGGATTATGCATTTCCTTTATCATCTTGCGCCAACCGGCCAAGCTGGTTTTGTTCTTTCAAAAGGTTCACTCACTACACAGACAAATACCGAGGGTGAAATAAGAAAAGCTCTTATAGAAAAAGGATTGGTTGATTGTATAGTAAACCTCCCAACAAAACTATTTCTCAATACACAAATTCCAGCTTGTTTATGGTTCCTTTCAAGAAATAAAGCAAATGGTAGTTACAGAGACCGAAAGGATGAAATTCTTTTTATAGATGCACGAAATCTTGGTTTTCTAGTTAATCGCCGCAATCGAGATTTGTCCGCTGAGGATATACAAAACGTTGCGGGTACATATCATAACTGGAGAAGTAAGGAGGGAGGTTATGAGGATATTGCCGGTTTCTGTAAATCTGTTACGATTGAAGAAGTTCGCAAACTAAATTACGTACTTACGCCAGGCAGATACGTAGGTTTGCCGGATGATGAGGATGACTTCAACTTTGAAGAGCGCTTCACTTCATTAAAAGCTGAACTTGAAAAACAACTTTCTGAAGAAGATGAATTGAATAAAAAGATTCTTGAAAATCTAGCTAGAATACATATTGATGAGAAACCATGAGTGAGTGGAGAGAATATAAATTTCAAGATTTGCTTGAAGAACCTGTTAGGAATGGAATTTATAAAAGAAAAGAATTTCATGGGCGAGGCACTAAAATTGTGAACATGGGTGAATTATTTTCTTATCCAAGACTTATAGATGTTGAGATGCAGAGAGTTGAGATTAATGAGAATGAAAAAACAAAATGTCTATTACGTAATGGAGATTTAATATTTGCTCGAAGATCACTTACTGCTGAAGGAGCTGGTAAGTGTTCGTTGGTTTACAATATTAACCAAGAAACTACATTTGAATCCTCTATTATTCGTGCAAGACCAAATCAAGAACTTGCCTCACCATATTTCCTTTATTATTTATTTAATTCTCCTTTTGGGAAATACTTATTAGGGACAATTTTAAGACAAGTAGCAGTTTCTGGAATTACTGGCAAAGATTTAATGGATCTTATCGTAAAAGTTCCCACGAAAGAAATTCAAGATAAGATTGCACATATTTTAAATAGCTTAGATGACAAAATAGATTTACTCCACCGCCAAAACAAAACATTAGAACAACTTGCAGAAACACTTTTTAGGCAGTGGTTTGTGTTAAGTCAAAAGTCAAATGTCAAAAGGGAAAAGTTTGGTAAACTTGTGCAGTTTATAAAGGGTAGGAAACCAAATAATGCAGTAGAAAATTTTGAAGTTGGTCTGGTTCCTCAAATCTTAATTGAAACATTTGATACAGGTAAAACTCTTTATTCTGATCCAACGGATATGGTCATTGCAAATGAAAAAGATATTCTGATGGTAATGGATGGTGCAAGTTCTGGTAGAGTTGAGATTGGAATACATGGTATTGTTGGTTCTACAATTGGATTATTTCGACCTATTCGAGATTTTATTTTCCCGCATTTCCTTTTCTATTTCTTAAAAGCAAATGCAGAAATTATTACCGAAAATACAACAGGTTCTGCGATTCCGCATACCGATAGAGCATTGGTTCTCAATTTAGATGTTGAATATACAACAGTTGAAAAAGTTAAAGAGTTTGAAAATATTGTTGAAAATTATTTTAATAAAAAGCAATCAAACACAAATCAAATCCGCACACTCACACAACTGCGCGATACGCTTTTACCAAAGCTGATGAGTGGGGAAGTTAGATTAACATAGGAGTGTGATTATGGGCAAAAATTCTGCGTTAAGTATCTTTATTAGTTATTCTCATTTGGATGAGTCTCATGTTAAAGATTTTATAAAGCATTTGGCTCCATTAAAAACTCAAGGATTTATAAAAGAATGGTATGATAGAAAGATAGTTGCTGGTCACGATTTTCAAAACTCGATTGATAATAGTATAGAGAAAGCAGACATTATATGTTTGATTATCTCAGCTAACTTTTTGAACTCTTCCGCATGTATGAATGAAAAAGAAAAATCAATTGAACTAAATAATAGCAGAGGTGTTGTAATTGTTCCAATAATTATTTCAGATTGTGGATGGTTAGATGATAAAGATATTTCTGCATTATTAGCATTACCCACTGATGGAGTACCAATAACTAAATATTCAAATTCTGATAGTGCTTGGCAAGATGTTTATGCCGGAATTAAGAAGGTGATTGAACAAGAAATAATGATTTCTAATTTATCACTCAAAGAATCCTTTTCAAGATTTCTTGAAAGCACTGAACTCTTAACAAAAGCCCACTCTCAAAAGGAAAGTGTCTTCATTGATGATATATTTATTTATCCCATATTAATAAAGTATGATGATATAGGTGAATATGATAAAAAAGAAAGTTCGGAAAAATTATGTGACGATTTAGGAAAAAATATTAAAATTTTGATTGCTGGAGTAGGTCAATCGGGTAAGACGACGTTATGTAAGAGGCTGATCTATGACCTATTAAAAAGAAGATTCGTACCAATATATCTAAATGCAAAAATAATTTCTTCATTGGACGACATAAACAAAATATTACAATTAGCTGAAGAACAGTATGAAGGTCTTGAAATTGAAAAAATTCCAAAATATAAATTAATACCTATTGTAGATGATTTTCATGTAGTCGTGAACAAAGAAAAGTATTTAAAACAATTAGAAAAATATGAACATCAAATACTTTTTGTTGATGATATTTTTAGAATGAATCTTAAAAATGATACTGCAATAAAATCGTTTGACAAATATAAAATCAAAGAGTTTAGTCCTTCACTTCGTTATGAATTAATAAAAAAATGGGTTTATCTCACAGATAAAGTTAATGGGGAGAACCATCAGTTTAATGAGTTTTATCAACAAGTTGACCAAAAAACTGAATTGGTGGACAATGCATTAGGAAAGATAATCGGGCATGGTATAATGCCAGCACATCCATTTTTTATCCTTTCGGTAATTAGCACTTATGAATCATTTAATATCTCCCTAAATGAAGAAATCACTTCCCAGGGGCATTGTTATCAAGCACTAATCTACATTTATCTGAGAAAACAAGGTGTAAGAAATGAGGATATAGATACTTACTTTAATTTTCTTACAGAATTTTCATTTACTTTATATACAAATAGTAAGAACGAACTTTCTACAATAGATTTTCAAAAATTTATAAAATATTACTCTAGCAAATTTAATGTGCCGATTAAGTTGGAGATTATAATTGCTAAATTACAAAAATGTCAAATTATTTATCTAAATGGACTCGGTTACTATTCATTCTTTTACCCTTATCTCTACTACTATTTTGTTGCCAAATATCTTGCAGATCATTGCGAGGAACAAAAAAATCTAATTGAAAAGTTGATTAATAATCTTCATAAAGACGATAATGCTTATATCACCATATTTATAAGTCATCATTCTAAAAACGTACGCGTTCTTGACGAAGTCTTGCTAAATGCCCTTACCTTATTTGAAAAATACAAACCTTCAGAATTATCTAAAGATGAGCTTGTTTTTTTTGATGAACAAATTGATATGATAGTTAAAGAAGTATTGCCTTCCCATCTCGAAACACCGGAAAAGAAAAGAACCGAATTATTACAGTTGGAAGATATGAAAGAAGAAATTCGAGAAAGCGGACATGATTCAGATGAAAATGACAGTGAGAAAGATGATTACAATGAACTTATTTGCAACCTTCGTCGTAGTGTTAAAACTGTTGAAGTGATGGGCCAAATCATTAAAAATCGTTCAGGTTCATTAGAGCGAGATAGACTTATAATGATTTTTGAAGAAGCAATGAATGTCCATCTTAGAGTTTTATCATCGTTTATAGAATTAATTCAGAGAAAGGAAGGTCAAGATGAGGTCGTTGAAATGATTAATGCTAGTTTATCCAAAATTGTTAGAAATATGAAGAAACCCCCTAATGAAGAAAAATTAGAAAAACTATCAAGACTGATATTTTGGAACATTAATTTTGAAATTGCATTTAGTTATATCGAGAAAATAATTAAATCTTTAGGGTCTGATAAACTTATTGAAATAGTTCAGGAAGTATGTGACCGGCTTAATACACCAGCTACCGTTCTTATTAAGCATGGAATATTAATGTCATATAATAAGAATATGCAGCTGGAAAATATTTCTATGCGGATTAAAGACACCGATTTTTCTCAAATATCAAAAAAAATGATGCGATTTTTAGTCGTCAATTATACTTCTACTCATGATGTAGATTATAAAGAGAGACAAAAAATTGAAGCAAAATTGGGCATTCCATCTCAACGATTGCTCATACAAAATATTAAACAATCCAGTGAATAATGTATTATCGAGTATAATCGTTGAATTATTTGGAATCATTTTAGATGATATTACACAATAATATGAAACCAATAACAGAAAATGAAATAGAACTGTTTGCTATTGAACAACTTCAATCTCTTGGTTGGGATAACATTCACTATTTAGCAATCCCTCTCCAAATTTCAAAAATGGTGAATATGCTTAATTCTAAGTTGATGAGTTGGGAAGTGATGGTTGAAATATGAAACTTACTGAAGTATTTTTTGAATCAATACAAATAAGGAATAGTCTAAAACTTCATCATGATATTTCAGAAAACCCAATTGACCATAAATTGAAACCAGTATTACCTTTTTGGATTACAGATAAGATTAAATTAATAATAATTGGACAAGATCCAACTGTAAAAAATGTCAAAAGCCGAGAAAGAATAAAGTATACACTTAATCTTGATAAAGAAGGATCTCTTAAAAAATATATTACAGTTATTTGTATCGGGTTGGGCATTAGTTTTGAAAATGTTTATGCAACAAATGTTTTCAAATACTTTTATAGTAAGCCACCACAAGAAACAATGGGTGTTTTATTCGCACATTTAGAGTCAAACCTTGTGTTGTTAAAGAAAGAATTAGTTAATTATCAACAGCTTCCAGTAATTACTTTGGGCTTACCAGTCTTTCAGTTGTTGGCGGGTGTGGATAAACAAGTAAGAGATTATTGGGGATATAATGTTAAAACAAAAAGGAAAGATTACGCCTTTAGATATTGTAGCAAAGAACAAAACAAACTTGAAAGAAACTTTTTCCCCTTCCCACATCAACCAAGTTTAAGAAAAGTATATTATAAAGAGAATTTGGATGGATATTTGAATTTTATGAAAGAGAAAATGTAATGTGTTAATATAGTCATGAATTTCTAATTCAATAAATACTTAGGAATTGTTTTATGGCTTTCAAATGCTACTTAGTCGAAAAATATGATACAACACATGAGAACGCCTTTTTTAGGGTATTGGTAAATGGATTAAAGACAAAATACTCTCATGGAAAAGAAAATAATATACTTATTGGTAATGTTGGTTGTAATGGACATGTGTTTGATGGATTATTTATATCGCGCAATAAAATTATAACTTTAGAATTTAAGAATTATGGTGGGAAGCTTACTTTTTCTGAGAATAATCCTTGGAAAATTTGGGAGAAGAGTGATTTTAAGTTTGTAGCTGGGGGTGGAAGCATAAGAAATCCATTTCAACAGGTTAATGCGTACAGACATTCATTGATTCAATATCTTGGTGCACGAAAAGAAAATATACTCGATAAAAATCATGAAAAATGTAATTGGGGACATATTTCTGGTATGGTGATATTTCATCAAGTGATTGAACTTAACGAGAAAGAAATCCCTCAAAACATACAGACATATTTTTCAATTGCTGATCCAACAAACTACATATCGATAATAGATGATAGAGGTTCAACTGAATTAAACTTGACCACAAAGGAAATGAATCAAATACTTGTTGCGCTAAACATTACAGATAGCAACTTATTTGACATTTCGTGTAGTGATGATAATGTAGTTAAAATAAGTGGAAGTGATGGAGGAAAAAGATTAGAACTCGTAAAGAATATCTTACCTAAAGTACAAATAACAGATCCAATTAAAAAAATACTGCATTATTATTATGTCCTAATAAATCTGGAAAGATATAAAGAAGCTGGGGTAACTAACACAAATTCTATACAAGTAGCAGAAGAGATATTCTATTCTGGTGGTCTTCAAGTTAATATTGAAAAAACTCCAGTATTGTATGCGGAGTTTGTGAGAAATAAAGCTTTAGCTCATCCCCAAAACATTTTTGTTGGTGTGAATGTAATTCTTGAAGGTGTACCGATAACAGTATTACATAAAATCTATTTCTTAAAAGATTTAGAAGATTCTACTTCATTAAATATTGATTTCTCTGACTTTACCTTGTATACAAAAGGATTAGAAAAACGAGGTTTTTCTAATGAATTGTTGTTGGAACTTTCTTCATCAGTAGCAGCAAACTTGACGTTCGAAAGTAAATTACACTCCCTTAAAGAATTATTGGGCGAAATTACTCTTTCTAATCGAATAATAATTGGGTTTAGTGAAGAAAGCTTATTCGTTGCACAGCTTCTTAGAGAGTTGCTCGACATTGAAAATAATAACCCTATAAAAGTAAACTCAACACTATATAAATATTTGTTGAGAGGTAAATTCCAAGGACCGGCATCACCAGTAAATAAATTACTAAAAATTACTGCACTAAATGAGAGACAAGAAGAAGCCATAAGGCTTGCATTTACACAACCTTTGACCGTAATTACTGGGCCTCCAGGTACCGGGAAGACACAAATAATATTAAATATTTTAGCCAACGGAATCATTCTTAATAAAAAGATATTGTTCGCAAGTAAAAACAATAAGGCGGTAGATAACGTCAAAGAACGAATGGATGAAATATTATTAGATAAAGACTTCTTTATTAGGTTTGGTAGTAAAGATGATATACAAAATAAACTAAAACCAATTCTCAGTACTTATGTAACTAAACTTCAGCACAAAAGTTATTCGAACAATAAAATCACACTTGACGCTGCAAAAAAAGATATTGACAATATATTTTCTGACAAACAGGAATATGAAAGTAATTTACAATTAGATACGTCTTTGAAAGAAGAGATTGAAAAAACGATTGTCCTTCTGGAAAGTATTGATAATACTTATGAAAGTTGGATCTCAATAAAGAAGAAAGAAAAGTTAGATAAATTCCTATTGTTAGAAGATGAAGAAATTGCTGGGTGCAAGTCAATCATCACATTTTTATTAAATAAACTGAAGTTGAAGTACAGCGGAATTGGAAAAGTTAAGTTTAATTTGTTTGATAAAAAGGACTTCTACTTTGAAGTGCAAAATTCTATTAGTGGGTTCAGTGCAACTATCAAACAAATAATAAAAAAACATACTCCTCTTGAAGAATATGAAATTTATAATAGAGGAGATGATTTAATAAAATATTTGGTAAGAGTTTTTAATGTATTAGAACTTGGAGGTAAATTAAGAGAAGAAAATGAAAGTAAGCTACTTGAAAGGAATAGGATTCACAATCTTGTTTTAGAATTAAATGAAAAAAGAGCAAAACTAAAAGAAAGGCAAAAAGTACTTGAAAGATGTATTAAAAAAAGCGAATCAATTTTAACAGAAAAATCTATTAAATATATAAACGAAATTATAGCTTACAAATTAGCTACTACATCTGCATCAGTTGTTAATAACTATAATGGTGTATTACCGCTGGATACAAGAACTCCAAGGGCTTTTGATTATATTGATGATTTTCTAAGACTATTTAATATTACAGCCATCTCTAATTTATCTATAAGAAATTCAATTCCTCTCAAGGAAGAGGTTTACGATATGCTTGTATTTGATGAAGCTTCTCAATGTGATATTGCTTCAGCAATCCCTTTAATATTTAGGGCAAAAACCTTAGTTGTTATAGGTGATCCCAATCAATTAAAACATATTTCAAATGTCCAAAACTATGAGGAAGATTTTATTGCGGAGAAGATTGGTGTTGTTAATGAGATTCAACTAAAATACCGAGATAATTCATTATACGATTATTGCTTTGATTTAGCTGTTAACTCCAATTGTGAAAGCGTGTTTCTTGATAAACATTATCGCTGCCATAAGGATATAATTGAATATTCAAGCCGAATGTTTTACTTGCCAACAGTAGGTCAATCATTGGAAGTCATGACAAATGTTAGCGGATTTAAGTATGAGCCAAAGGGATTAAATTGGTTTCATTGTAGCCCCCTGCTTAGGGACAACTCTAACATAAACGAAGCTGAAATTAATAAGGCCGTTGAACTTGCAATTGAGCTCTATGAGAAGTATGCTGAAGCATCGATAGGAATAACAACTCCATTCGTTAATCAAATAGAAAGAATAAGGACCAAAATACCAAATAGGTATTACGATAGAATTGCAATCGATAATGTTCATAAGTTTCAAGGTGATGAGAAAGATATAATAATATTCAGTATGGTTGTGTCCAAAGGAACAAAACAAGGAAAAATAAACTGGATTAATAATGGAGCTCCATATTTACTAAATGTTGCAGTTTCAAGAGCCAGGAGTTCATTGATTATTCTTGGAGATTACAAGTTCTGTTCTTCCTTAAGTCCAGAAACGAAAATTGGTGGATTGGCAAAATATGCTATGGATTTAGGGAGAGTAATTGAATAACAAAAGCATTGGAGAAAAATGTTCCAACATTTAATTGGTTATTTGAGAGGAATCAAATAATATTGAAACCCATAACTGAAGATCATATTGAATCGTTTGCAATCGAGCAACTCCAATCCCTCGGTGGTGAATATATTAACTGTGGAGTGGAAAGGCATATTTCTGTTAAAGGAGAAATTTGTTACCACAATTTAAAAAAGAAACGCAACGTTGTCGTTGCGTCGGACCTGGGATACTATCCCAAGTGCTGTTCTTGAATACAAATCTAAGTTTTCTACATAATAAATGTCAAGTGAAAAATGAGCAAAGTTAATGTTTATGTCGATGGGTTCAACTTATACTTTGGGATGATGGAAAGTGGATTTGATACTTTTCGCTGGCTCAATATTGTTAACATGGCTTCTAAGTTTCTTAAAGAAGACGAAAAGCTATCTGAGGTAAAGTATTTTACTTCGCGTGTTAGCAACGATCCTCAAAAACAAAAACGTCAATCAACTTACATTGAGGCTCTAATTGAAAAGGGTGCGAAAATTATTTATGGTCATTATCAGTTGTTAACGGTAGAATGCTATCAATGCGGGCACATTTGGCCTTCTCCTAATGAAAAGATGACGGATGTAAATATTGCAACACATCTTTTAGTTGATGCTTTTAGCAATAACTATGATAAAGCAATTCTTATCTCGGGTGATAGTGATTTAATTGGTCCTATTAGGGCGGTGCATAATAATTTCGCAAACAAATCCGTTGTAGTTGCTTTCCCGCCGAGAAGACACAATATGAGCATAGCTAGTGTCGCTAAAGGTTCTTTTACAATCGGTCGAAAAACACTAAAAGACAATCAGTTGGAAGATCATATAACAAAAAAAGATGGTTATGTTTTAGTTAAACCATCAACTTGGTAAAAATGAAACCCATAACTGAAGATCATATAGAATCCTTTGCAATCGAACTACTTAAATCTCTTGGTTGGGATTACATACATGGATATGCAATAGCTCCTGGTGCAGAGGAACAAGAACGTTCCTCATTTGAGCAAATTATTCTTACCTCTCGATTGCAAAAAGCTATTACAATTATCAATAAAAACATTCCCCACTCAGCATTAGAACAAGCAATTTCAAAAATCCAAAGAATCTTTTCACCAGCGCTAATTCACAATAATGAAGAGTTTCATTCACAATTAATAGAAAAAGTCAAAATACCCTATCATCAAGATGGTTACGAAAGAAGCCACGAAGTTGCTCTAATTGATTTTGAACATCCGGAGAACAATCAATTTTTAGTCGTTAACCAATTTACAGTAGTTGAGAAGAATCAGAATAAACGCCCCGATATAATATTATTTGTTAATGGAATACCGTTAGTCGTATTAGAACTAAAGAATGCTGCTGATGAGGAGGCCGATCTCTTTCATGCTTATCAACAGATTCAAACATATAAAGAAATTATACCCTCCCTTTTTACGTATAATGCTTTTTGTGTTATTTCTGATGGGTTAGAAAGTAAAGCTGGTACAATTACTTCCGGATTCAACCGCTTCATGGCCTGGAAGTCTTCTGATGGAGAAAAAGATGCTTCTAGATTTGCACCTCAGCTGGAAGTTCTAATTCATGGTATGCTAAACCCCAAAACCTTCCTCGATATTGTCCGCAACTTTATTCTATTTCAAAAAACAAAAAAAGAAGATTCAAAAACCGGAATTACACAAGTTCATACAGAAAAAATAATTTCTGCCTATCATCAGTATTATGCAGTTAAAAAAGCTGTAACCTCATCTATCCAGGCCTCTGTAATAACACAAACCGGGAAGGGTGGTGTAGTTTGGCATACACAAGGTTCCGGGAAAAGTTTAAGTATGGTTTTCTATTCAGGTCTACTAATAACACAACCGGAACTTGAGAACCCTACTATAGTTGTACTTACTGATCGAAACGATTTGGATGATCAGCTTTTCGGTACTTTTGCTGCATCTACACAACTTTTAAGACAAGAACCAGTACAAGCAGACAGCCGCCAGAATCTTAAAGAACTTCTTAAAGTTGCCAGTGGTGGAATTGTTTTCACTACAATTCACAAATTTCTTCCAGAAGATGGAAAAGCAGAATACGAGCTTCTTTCGGATAGAAGAAATATTATTGTAATTGCAGATGAAGCTCACCGCACTCAATATGGTTTTGAAGCATCACTAAAAGACCTTCGTGATAAAGAAACAAAAGAAATAATTGGTAAACGTTTAGCTTATGGTTTAGCAAAGTATCTAAGGGATGCTTTACCTAATGCTACCTACATTGGTTTTACAGGTACGCCGATAGAAAGTAATGACGTAAACACACCACAAGTGTTTGGCAACTATGTAGATATTTATGACATAGCTAAATCTGTTGAAGATGGTGCTACCGTAAAGATATATTACGAAAGCAGACTTGCAAAAGTAAACCTTGATGAGGAAGGTAAACGCTTAATTGAAGAGTTTGATAATGAATTAGAACAGGAAGAAGTTACAGAGACGCAAGTTGCAAAAGCTAAATGGGCTCGGCTCGAAGCAATAGTTGGTAATAAACCCCGTATTAAGAACCTCGCTAAAGATATGGTGAACCATTTTGAACAGCGCACGAGTGTTTTTGATGGTAAAGCTATGATTGTTGCAATGAGCCGAAGAATTGCTGTTGATCTATATAATGAAATAATTGCTATTAGACCGGAATGGCACGATTCCGATTTAGCCAAAGGAGTTATCAAAGTTGTGATGACCTCCTCAAGTTCAGATGGTCCGGAATTAGCAAGGCACCACACAACAAAAGAACAACGAAGAAACCTAGCCGACAGAATAAAAGATCCTAATGACCCGCTAAAAATTGCTATTGTACGTGATATGTGGCTAACTGGTTTTGATGTTCCTTGTTTACACACACTTTATGTTGATAAACCTATGCGTGGACATACTCTTATGCAAGCAATTGCAAGGGTTAACCGCGTATTCAAAGATAAAAAGGGTGGTTTGATTGTAGACTATCTTGGAATTGCCAGCGATTTGAAAAAGGCACTCTCTTTTTATTCAGATTCTGGCGGTAAAGGTGATCCGACAGAAACAATTGCTAAGGCTGTTGAGCTTATGCAAGAGAAGCTGGAAGTAGTTCAACAAATGTTTAATGAGGAAAGTAGAACACATAAAGCGATACTTGTAGAAGAACCCGCTGCATACTATATGGGGACATATAAATTTAATTACCCAAGATTTTTTATAGCAGACGCAAAAGAAAAGTTATCGATAATTCTGCAAGCTGAGGAACATATTCTTGGATTGCAAGATGGTAAATCAAGATACATAAGGGAAGTGACGTATTTGAGCCAAACATTTGCACTCGCTATGCCGCATCTAGAAGCAGTCAAAATAAAAGAAGAAGTTGCCTTCTTCCAGGCTGTTAAAGCTCGTTTGGCAAAATTCGATTCACAAAGGGGAGGTAAAAGTAGGGTAGAAATTGACACTGCAATTAAGCAGATAATAGATCAGGCAATAAGCTCAGATAAAGTTATTGACATATTTGAGGCTGCAGGTTTAGATAAACCGGAAATTTCAAGCCTCGAAATCCTTTCCGATGAATTTCTGTTAGAAGTCCAAGGAATGAAGCACAAAAATCTTGCGATTGAGCTACTTAAAAAACTGCTCAATGATGAATTGAAATTGCGATCAAGGACAAGCTTTGTAGTGAGTAAGAAATTTCTCGAAATGCTGGAACTCACCATTAAGAAATATCTTAACAATATTCTTTCGACAGCCGAAATAATAGAAGAACTAATCAGCATTGCTAAACAAATAAGAGAATCTGATAAGGAATCAGAAAAGCTTGGCTTAACAAAGGATGAAGTTGCATTTTATGAAGCCCTTGAAGTGAATGATAGTGCTGTAAAAGTATTAGGGGATGATACATTAAAAATTATTGCTAGAGAGATTGCTGATAAGATACGCAAGAACACCACAATTGATTGGACAATCAGAGAAAGTTCACGCGCTAAAATAATGGTACTGGTAAAGCGAACTTTATCTAAATACGGTTACCCGCCAGATAAACAACAAAAAGCTATTGATACTGTATTAAAACAAGCAGAACTATTTGCGGATTATATTGTGGAATGAAAAAAAATGAGTTCAAAGTTGCCAGTAAAAATACAAAAAATGAAAAAACTTATGACTAAATACTTAATTATTTGAATAAATGAACACTAATTGTGCGTAAATTTTTAAAAGTAGTAACCTCTTAATCTAAAAAGGTGGGTTTTATGAAATTAGTCGTTTTCTTAGATCAGATTTTGAATATTGATGAATTATATGTTTTGATGAATAATTCTTATAAAAATTACTGTAATCAAAAAGCAAATATGGAATTTGTAAGTGAGGGGAAAATAATAAATGATACTTTTAGCATAGGATCAATCTTAATTGATTTAAAGAATCTAATTCTTGACTCAGAAGAGGCGAAACATATATTTAAGAAAAAAGCTCTTGAACGACTGATTAATTCACGGGATTTTATAGATGAAAATATAAAGAACTTTATCCAGAATGCAATTCTCAAATTGAATCACGGGGAATCTTTTCCAGAACTTGACACCGAGAGCAAAAAGGAAACAATAAAAAAAGATGAGGTAATTAATAGTCTTGTCCATGGATTCTTTCTATTGACTAAAACGATGTTCTTCTTAGATAAGATTTATAAACAGAAACATAATATTGAATCTGTCGAAATAATCTGGTCAAATAAATTTATTGATATCGTGAAAAAGTTCGAGAAAGGAAAAGAGAAAGTTTACCTTGAAAAATATGGGTGTAAAAAAATATTTGAAAGTGAGGATTTGATAGAGTCATCTTCTAACACTTGGGATAATTATTGTTCGTTTTTTGTGATTTCCAATCTTTATTTATTAATGGAGCAATTGACCAATACATATATGCTGGATGAAGATAGAAATATAAAGTTAACTAAAATATTTAATCTAATTCAAAATGAATATCTAAAGGGCGGGGAAATATATATTGAAAATATTGAGACTATCCGTCAAACTAAAGTTGATATAAGATCGAGATCAAACTTGTTATATAATGAAAATATAAATCGAGAAGAAATATGTTTTATAGTCAATGATCTATCAAAAAATATTGAGGATGAGTTTATTAGAAACGGGAATTGCGGAATAATTGATATGAACTCATCCATAAAGTATGATAAGGATTATTACCTTATCAAGGATATTATAAACATTGACTCTGAGGAAGGACAAAAATATGAATTAGATTTTACCGAAGCTCTTGACCCTAAATTGAGTGAAGTATTAAATGTGTTGTTTGATTCTAATACCACCGAAAACTATGCATATTTGATTTGTGATGATAAATTTATTTGTACGAAGATAATTGAGGAACTTAAACAAAAGTTAAAATTTACAGAACATGATCTGAGTGATGGGATAAGAATTGAGTACTTAAATGATGATCTTAACATTTTCATTAATTTTAATAAACTTGAGAATAAAAATCAAAGAGAACTATGGAATAAAGTGGTAGATAAAAAAACGCTAGTCAAGAAGACAGTATTTATCGACACAAAAGTCCCTAAGAACGGATTAATAAATCTCAATTCTTTTAAAGTATGGAATTATGATAGTTCAGTAGTTAAGAAAAGGCTTTCGCTGATTTTTCATCAGTTAATCCCACCAAGATCTAAAACACCTGTTTCAAATAATACCGTAAAAAGAATACGAGAAAATTATTACCGGGATTTGATACAAGTAACAGAAGAGATTAATATAAAAAGTATATCTGATTCACTTAATCATGCTTTATTGCAGGGTAATAAATTTAATTATTCTTCAATTGAGGATTGGTTTATTTTTCGCAAACATTTGAAACTTATTGATAATCCGAAGAGCAAGACCAGCAATTCCTCCGAAATAGAGAAGATTACCATTGAAATAATTTACGATGTAACTAAGGATAAATATGCTCAAATCTCTTTAGGTAAAAATTATATAAAAGGTGAAGTAAAGAAATCATTATTTATTATTATGATTGTGTTAAAATATTGGCAATTGTTTAATAAAGGAATTGATCACACACATTTATTCATAATTGCGAACGAGTATCTTAAAAGAAAAGATAGTGAGCAGAAAATAATTGAGAGAATAAATAACGAAATTGAGCCAAAGCTGGATTATGCTGCCATTCATTCTGCTATTATGGGAGAGGGAGTAAAGAATATTGATAGTCGGCTAAAAGATTTCGTAAAAGATCATTTTAAAATGAGTTCAACCAAAGTAACATTTACTCCTAACTTGAAACAGAATAATAAAAACATTCAATATTTAATCAATGCGGATAAATTTAACATCGATGTTAAATTATTAAGTGACAATTATATATCAATACTTCAGAAAAAATACTCGAAGTAAGTAGTAAAAAACCCTTCAATAAAAATCTTATAAAAACCAATTTATAAGATTTTTTCTTTCCATATCTAAGAATCTCAGAGACTTCATTTCGGTGTCTTTTATAAGACATTAATTTATTTCTTAAACAAACTTAGGAGGTCTCAAATGAGATCGCGCAAAAAACAAACTAGTACTGAAACTAATTCAAAACCTTACTCGAACCCAAATGGTTCCAAGGAATTTAATTCTGAAGAAATGGGGACAAAAAAAACACAAGTAGTAGTACAAGTGCCAGGAGTTACCCTTGGAAAGTCTCAAACTCTTCATCAAAAAATCAATGATAAATATCTTCGATTAGACGAGATTAATAAACGTATGAATGATATTAAATCTCAATTAGCTCCAAAAAATTCTAAAATGCGAACCGCAAGAAATAATCAGCTTAAACTTAAAACCTTTCAAAAGATGGCCTTAAAAGCAGAATTAGAAGATCTAAAAACGGAGAAATTCGAACTAACGGATCAATTAAGCAAAAATAATAAGTCATTTAAGTCAAGATTAAGAGGTGCGGTCCATAGTAAACGTAAGGAAAGAATAAGAATGAAAGCTGAAAGCATGGAATACATTCGAAAAAATCCACACGTTTTGCAGCGTAAGCTCAATTCAATATTGAATAAGTATGTAGTAGATTCAAAACAACTTCTTGATCTTAGTGCAAAGTTAGAAGCAGGTGATGCAGAAGAGTTAAAGCCCTTAATGGATTTTATTCAAAAAAGTGATGAAGCTGGATTTATAACGACAGCTATAAACAGACATAAACAAATAAGGAAAACTCTAAAAACATTCCTTGTTAACTGTTTAAATATCTATTTGAAAAGCAATAAAAGCAAAAGTTATGATTTTGCTTCAAACGGATTAAAACTAACCTTTAAATCAATTAATAAATCTTAGGTATAAGAATAATGTCTCGGAAAGCTGACTTTTCAAAGATGGTTATCGATACCCACGGATGTAGGTCGAATAGAAGGGTAGATAAACCTGAAGCAAAGAACCCAATTCAAAAATTGGGTTCCGAGACAAATAGGTATGAAGAAAACTTAAAAATAATAGGGGAATGTTATCCAAATAAAATTCTATTTAGTCAAATGGAAGCCGCTAAACTATTGGGAGTTAGTTATCAAATGATAAATAGATATTGCAAATCTGGACTAATTATTTGGATTCCTTACGGAAGTTTGATAAAAATTCATATAAGCGAAATCGCAAGAATGTTAACTAACGGAGTAAAAAATGGCAATTCACAAACTTAAAAACGGAAAATATCTACTTTATACAGTAGACCAATACGGTAATAAAGTCCGTATCCGATTTTATACAAGAAAAGATGCTGAAGCTGTGGAAGTAAAATTCAAGAATGAGAAAATTGAAGCACAAAGAATTAAACATGGAATTAAACCAAAGATATATCTAATCGAAAAACAATTAGATGAGTATTTATTATCAAAGAAAATGTTAAGACCAAAAAGTTATAAAAAATATGCTGGCGTTGTAAGTCAGATAAAAATATTCTGCCATGTTAATTCTGTACTGTATATTGACCAATTCACAAATGACCTTGGTACTAATTATTATAATTTTTTACTCAATAATGCAAATAGTCAAATGAATGAAGAAGAGAAAGATAAAAGGTTAAGTGTTTGCACAATTAATTTTTATGTTCAGACACTAAAATCTTTCTTTAATGAGGAGGTTAATAAGAATCATTTAACACGAAGTCCTGTATTACATCTACGACCGGTTAGAAAGAACAAGATCCAACCTGATTTTTTCACTGCAGATGAGTTGAAGAAATTTTTCTCAGTTTCGATTCCTTATCCATATGATTGCTTTTTTAAAACTTTATTGTACACTGGATTAAGATTTGGTGAAGCTGCAAACTTAACCTGGGATGATATTGATTTGGAAACAGGTTTTTTAGAAGTAAAAAATAAATCAACACATGCTTTAAAGACAGAAAGTTCGAATAGAATACTACCTATTTGTGAAGAACTTTCAACAGTACTATATCAACTGAAAAAAAATGCAATATCAGAATATCTTTTTGTTAACAAACTAAACAAAACTATAAATGAAAGAACAACACTGGAAATTTGCAAAAAAACAGCAAAGGAATGTGGAATCAAATCGAGGGCATATCCTCATAAATTTAGATCAACGTTTGCAACAATGTTAACAATCAAAAAGGTACCGGTTGAACATATACAAAGATTGCTAGGTCATTCTTCAGTTGTGACTACGCAGAAACATTATGCTAATGATAAGGAAACGAACTTACATTCTGAGGTTGAGTTATTGAATGATTTGTTGAAAGAAAGTGATGTCCTAAAAGTGTCCTAAAAATGTCCTAAAAGTGTCCTGATGGTATGTAAAAAGATGGAAAAAGAGGTAATTGGATATAAGCTAAACAACGAAAAAAGCCCAAAAACGAATGTTTTGGGCTTTAATTTTAACTG
>JAHBUP010000003.1 GCA_019638015.1 Melioribacteraceae bacterium
TGTGTTTATTTAGTTGCGGGAGTAGGAGCGCTAAAAAATGAAGCGTAGCGGAATGTTTAGCGCGACCTGCTCCGTAACTGTCCACCGTGGGTGGACTAAATTAAGAAACGAATTTGAATTGGCATACAAAACCCCGCAATTAAATAAACACGGTGTTGGTGGCTGGCCGCTTTGCTGTCTTTTGTTATTGTGCCAGTTAACTAATTAAGTATGCAATTAATGTTATCACACCTGCAATTATATAAATCAATGGGTTAAAGAGGGAAGAGAATAGATTTACAAAGAAAAATCTAAGCTTGTCGTTAAATGTTGCTTCACCGTCAAGCATTTTTATTTGCATCATGCTAAGTTTCATCGGGTCAAGTCCTCGGAATAGGACTGTCGAGAATGAGGATAAAATTGATTCAATAACTGCTGTTATTAGAAATCCAATAATAAATACTTTCCACATATTGTCAATTGGTTAATCCCATAATATCATAAGTGAATCGTCTGTCAGCATTTCTGTCGAACATTTTGGACATACTTTGTTCTCCCACACTTCTATTTTATCGTTTTTACAAGTTGGACACACTATTTCATTTTTGTCGACCCATTTGTCATCAGTGTCTGAATATATTTGGATTTCAGCGTCAAATAAGATTTTGCAGTCGGTACACACAAAAGTATTTTGGATGGAAATAAAACCTCTGTCTTTTTGACCAACAATAATAGTTTTATAACCACATTCTCCACAAATATATCTATACTTCTGTCCCATTATTTACTAAATATTATTTCATTAGTTTGAGTATTTACTAGTCTAAGAACTCTTGAGTAATACATAAAGCAAAAGACCTTCTCATTGCAAAAACTTAGTTTTATTAAAGTGTTGTTTACATACTTTCGATAATAATTGGCAAAGAATATTGATAAGTAAGCAACTAGGATTAGATTCCATGCGAAATAATTGTCAGTATATATAAAGTAGCCTATAAGTCCTACCGTGATAATGGTACTCAGTGTATTTATTTTTATAAAGGCACTAATGAAATTGGATGCATATGGAATTATTAGTAATAACAAAAATAGATAGTTCCCATTCCAAACGCCAAATGTAGCAGAAGCAATAGCAATTATATTTGGCATATTGATTATAAGTCTTGCGATTGACTTTTGTTCTTTTGGTGCCATATAGTTGAATTTATCGTATATGTCGCCAATTCCTAGAAATGGTTGAAAATGTCCTGATTTTAATTTGTCCAATAGATTCTCGAATGAAAGATGATTTAGTTCATCTAACTCTTTTAATGTCGTTGGGGCGTCAATGTTTCTATGAACCTTCAAATTCTTAATCTGTTGTTCAACTATGTCGATTGTCTCTTGTGTTTTCATGGTCTAAATTTTCTATGCGGCTTGCCACCAACGCTTGTGCATGTGACGTAGCGGGGTTTAGGAGGACTTAGCAATGAAGCGAAGCGGAATGCTAAGGCCGACCTGCTGCGCCTTGTCCCACACACTGAAACGAAATTAAGAAACAAAACTTAAATGCAACACCGAGCCCCCGCTATGGCACATGCATTTTGTTGGCGGCTGGGCCATTCACTCAACTCTCTATATCTCTCTCTGGGTTTTCGATGTCCTCTCTGTCCAGTTGAGTCGAATATTCTCTCCAACTGTCAATTAGCCAAGGTGGTAATTGGTCATGTCGTCTTACAGAAACTCTTGCGTTAGCATACGGCATGTGTGGTGCTAAAACTGTTCTCACTAACAAGTTGTCGGGGTTTATTTGAATTGGTGCAACCAAGTCCGGCATTTGCGCAATATTCTCTCTACTTTTTAAATAGAGTGGAACAATGAACTGCATTTTTCCAAAATACCAATATGACAATTGTAGATTCCTATTCAACGACCATTGAATTGCTCCAGCAATAGCACACATTTGAGCAACTGGTGGTGCCTCTTGTAAAAATGAAACACGCTCGTCATTGTCACCAAGAATGTGGTCGTGCATCATTACTATTTCGGCTCCCAAAGGTATGTTTGGTCTGTCCGGTATTTGTGGAGCGGAGGGTAAACTTGGCGCAGAAATTTGAGAACCAATTTTTCTCAAGTACCAAGGTTGTCGGTTGGCCATTTGATTTCTCTCTATAACCAAGTATAAAGGAGTCCCATATCTTGTTTGTAGATTTCCAGCCGTCACATACCATTGTCTGTCGCTGGTGGTGAATTGTCCCTGTTCAATGCTCCACGGAATTTGAACCGCTAAATATTTCTCAAGTGCATAGTTATCATTTCCCCATTCTTCGTTCAACGCTTCTCTTGCAAGCTGTCCTAAAACTTCTGGAGGAATGAAAATTAGTCTGTGTAGTCTGTCGACAACTCTATTTGTCAAAGGACTCCCGAGTTGCTCTAATAATTCTTCCTTTGTCACCATAGCTGAATTTTTTTAATGGCCTTGCCGCCAACGTGGGTGCATATTGCGTGGCGTTTATGGAATGCGCAATGTCCACCGTTGCAGGACGAAGATAGGAGAGATGCGCGAATTAGCCAAGCGTCCCCCGCCATGCAATATGCACAGTGTTGTGCACCGTGCATTCTGTCGAACGTTATAAAGAAACGAGTCTAAGTCTACAGTTATAAAATGTTATCATGAAACCAAGTCCTTGTCGCCCGAAGTAGACAGATGTGCGGTGTCAACACGTGCGCGCGGGCAAAAGCCTAAACTATCTGCGGACCATAATTTTGATTATCAAGCCGAAAACTGTCTGCGCACACGTGTCCCAATTTGTCTTTTGATACAGTCGCGGAACCGTCTACCGAAGCCGACATTGTCTCACAGTCAGCAAACGTAATTTTGAAACTTGATTGTCGCGCGGTGGCAGTGGAGATGAACGAAGTAGATTGCGTGTCTGCCGTTAACTACGATTGAAAAACGGTTTATGAATTCTACGTTGTCACCCATTGCGAAGCTCGCAATTCGCATGGTGCACAACGTTTTGTGTTTATTTAGTTGCGGGAGTAGGAGGGCTTAAAAATGGAGCGAAGCGGAATGTTAAGCCCGACTTGCTCCGCAACTGTCCGCCTACAGCGGACTAAATTAAGAAACCAAAACTTGATAGCCAACACCGTACCCCGCAATTAAATAAACACGGTGTTAGCGCCTGTGCCCTTCTTCCCGTCATTCGTTAATTGTACACCGTTTTAAAGGCAATGTGTCAGCCGAATTGTTTTGTAAAACTAAAGTCGTGCGCGGGGCAACCGTAACTGTTAACTTTTGATTAACACTATGTCCTTACTACTTTGTCCGTGTGGTTCATGGTCGGCACTCTTGCTAAAGCTTTGGATGTGTGCAGGTTTGCGCAGCTTTAGCATGTGTGCCGTTGTGTTGTGAATTGTTATGTCTATTTGATGTACTCCCATATAGTATCATCTGTTTTGAAAATAACTAGCATTGAATAATCCTCGGCAATCAATACGAGAACGTTTTCGTCATTTTCGGTATCATAGTAAAGACTTTTCTTAAAGACTGTACTTCCTTTTTCTCCATAACCAGTATCCTTTATGTGACCAAACCATGGCAGCCCAGGTGCGTTAGATTGGCCAGGTTTAAGGACGGTAAAAAGTCTTTTCATTTGTGGGTCATTCGGAGTTTCGAAAATAACTCGGAATGGGCCTGTGGTTGTACTCAATACTCGCTCTTGTGTACCAGAAGATGTTTCAACACTTGCCTTCTTTACTAATTTAGAAAAAGTATAGGTTTGAGAAAAGGCTGTCACAGCGGATAGCAAAATAGTAATTATTAATATGTAGGGTTTCATAGAAAGTGCTTTGATTTCAAGTAGATAGACTTATTTATATTTCTTTAAAGTGAAGCGCACGGAAAAGGTTTTGTAACTCATGTAAATATTTTAGATAAACAGCACTGCCATAACCATCTTTTAGGTGCATCCAAACTCTTATGCCATCATTATCATAAGGGAATTCTATATCAAGATGGTTTTTAATATTTGAATTGGGGACTCTATCAGCTGATAATTTAAAAGTATTTCCATTATCGCGATGCCAACCTAATTTATTTAATAATTTTTCAGTAAACCGAATCCCGGTAATTTCTTTTATAGGAATAGTACCTGAATCAGATTCATCAAAGATATTTATTCCTTGAACACTCTCTTTGTAAATTTCATTTATTAAAAATGCACGACCTGAATAGTCAACAATGTTGCCGATTCTTAAATCAAATGCTTCAATGCTTTTCATGTGATTGAATTTGAATGTGTTTGCGAAATCTATAAATCTAAAACGAAACTCAGAAAACAGAGAAAAGGCCAATCGAATTTTGTTTACCTAATCCTAATTAACGGTACATAATCTGATAAAAGCTTCACTTTCTCCGTTAATGGTTTAAGAGTGATTTCTGAGTCATTAGGGAGATTTATTGATTCGGGCATAACGTCAATAAGATTTTTTAGGTACGTTGATTTTATAGCATAATTTACATTTTCAGATTTAAAGAATTCTCTATTTAATCCAGATGATGTTATGCCAACTAAGTTTCCTTTTTCATCAAATAATGGACCGCCACTATTGCCAGGTTGAATTGGGGCGGAAATTTGGTAGACAGTAACATCTCCTTGAATACCGGTTTTTGAGCTGATTTTGCCATCAGTAAACTTAACTTCTTCGCCCATCACATTGGCAATTGGATAACCTAGAGCAAAAACACTAGTGCCTACATCTTTAATGTTGGTACTGAAGACATAGGGGATTTTATTTAGTTTTTTAAAATTTGGGTCGTCAATTTTGATTATGGCTAAATCATTTTGTTTGTCTGAAACGATAACTTTTGCTTTATAGATGTGCTTTGTGCCTTTTTGAAAATATTCAATTTGAATATCATTTGCGTCTTGAATAACATGGTAATTGGTTGCGATGTATCCATTTTCATTAATGAAAAAGCCAGACCCATTACCTTTCCAGTTATCGCCTTTTGATTCTTTGGGTGCTTTTGCTTCTAATTCTTCTTTAGATAAAAATTCCTTTATTATTAAATTTTCTAAAATATATTCACCTATTCCCGTAGCTAAAATACCATGATAATTTCCACGCAAGTCTTTAGGCTTATCTCTATGAACTACTTGGCCATTTATAGAGAATATAAATTCATCTTCAAACTTAAAGACCTTTAACATATTACGCTTGTTACCTGTATTGATAACATTTGATTTTGTCCAATCAGCTATTTTGAGTTGAACCCCTTCAAAGTAACCAGTTATTTTGTAAGACCCATATTCCGATATAACAAAGCTGAAGTAATTGTTCCAATCTTTAAAGCCAAATAGTAAACCATATCCTTCCTGTCCTTTGCCCTTCGTTTTATGGATAATACATTCAATTGAATAACTGGATTTTTGGTCAAGTGTAATGTAATTCCATCTAGCAATTGACTCAGTCTTTGGCAAGGATAAAAGCAGTTGGTTACTTGGATTTATTGATGATTCAGAACTCGCTACTTTAGATACCCATATATCCTTATTTAAAGTAAAGTTTTCAGTGTAGACAAGCGCACCAAGTCCATTCTCATCGTACTCTACATACTTATTGTCTACCAAATTGCCATTTTCATAAAGAGCCAGAAGCCTTGGTTTACCGGTTTTATGCCATTGCTTATATTCACCATTAAGAATACCGTAGTTATAGTTAGCTTCTTGCGCTATTTGACCATTGTCATAATAGAAAGTATTCTTTCCATTAATACGATTATTCATGTAGTATCTTTTCTGTTGGATTTTCCCATTTTTAAAATACCAAGTAGCTTCATATTCGTGAAAATTCTTTCCCTCATCATCATAATCAAGATAAACTGCAAAGAATTCTGATTGTAGTTCACCAGTTATGTAGTAATCTTTAATAATGCCTTTAGGCTTGTTGGGTGCTTCATAAGTTACTAATCGGTAGTAGGCAGCTTCTTTTTGAGTACATCTCTTCCAATCTGCATTAAAGTATTCAGTTAAGCGAGTTCCAATTTCAGGCTTGTAGCCAGATTGCTTTTCTGAAATTTTTGGAACGGGGACATACTCTTGAAGATATGTTTCAGTTCCATCAAAATTCTTGTATTTACCTGTATGCAATCTATCTGAAACAAAAAAACCGTCAAGTACTGAACCATTAGGTAACGTTAATATTCCTTTACCGTGCCTTCTGTAATTAATAAATTCACCTTCATATTTAGAGCCTTCATCTGTAGTTACTGAGCCAAATCCAATGAGTTGACCGTTTAGGAATGTTCCTTTAAAAACGGAACCATCTTTGTGACTAAATGTTCCTTTTCCCTGTCTGATTCCATTCTGATATTCACCTTCATAGGTTGATTCATACTCACCATTCTTATACTTTGTTAATTTACCAAAGCCATTAGCCTTGCCATTAATGCAGTCACCTTCCCATTTCATGGAAACTCCATCACTATAATAAGGGTCTAGAATTTTGCACCCAGTATTGTTTACTAAAACCCACTCATCCTTTAAAGTTTGTGCTTGTGAAATAAGAGTAGTTAATAGTGCTAAAGTTAAGGTCAGCAGTCTCATAACGTAAAGGGTTAAAGTGTTTCTATATTTGAATTTAATTTTAATTCAGAAATAAAAAAATGTTTGAAATCAGCTTTGTGGCTTGGCTCTTGCCATTGCTTTGATTGTGTGTTGCATGTGCGGCAATGGTAAGTGCCAAAAGCGCTGGCGAGAATTTTTCTCGGTTGCAGTGCGGCTGGAAATTCTTCGGTCCGATTTGTTTTGTTTTCAAGTCCCCGCTATGAATGAAACGTGTACTTGTCCCCGTGATGGATTTTAGTTTGAAATGGAGTCCGAAGTCGTTCTTTTTCATTTTGTTGTCAATTGTCGGGTTACACTGAGGGCATTGGCGCTAACGTTTTGTGTTTAAAGAGTTGCGGGCGTAGGAGGGTTTAAAAATGGAACGAAGTGGAATGTTAAACCCGACCTGCTGCGCAACTCTCCACGGTTAAGTACGAAATTAAGAAACCGCTTTGAATAAGGACACAACACCCCGCAATTATTTAAACACGGTGTTGGCAGCTGTGGCTATGTCCACCGCTATTTTTGAAATCTTAATTATTAGTCCTTATTGATGGTCAGATTTTTTACTCCGTTTTTCATGAATTCATTAAAATACTTATCCAGGTGTTTTTCTTCTCCCAAGAGTCTTTCTTCGATTGTCATTTTATCTACTTTCTTTCCTAGTTCGTTCTCCAAGTCTCTTTCAGCAAGTTTATGAGCTAACTCGTCCCAAAAGATATGGCCGTCATACTTGTGAATTGTGTCCTCCATTTCGTATTCAAATTTTGTTGTCGGTAAGAACCGTCCAAATTCGTTTGAAAATTCAACCAAGTCATTGTCAGCGTGAGCAAAGATGAATTGTTCTAATTCTTGTTCTCGTTTGAATTTTATTTCAAAGTCGTCCTCGTGGGACTCAAGCATCCATTTTCCCAAATAGAAAATTTTTAATAACGAGTCAAACTGTTGTCGGTTTAGATTGAGTTGAATTTTGTCTGTTGCCATTAGTTGGGATTTTTTTGTTAAGCCATTGCTGCCAATGTTTGGGTTTGTTTAGTGGCGGATAAATCCGGAGGATTTGTCCGCCTACACGAATATAAATAAACTTGTTGACACTACGGGCGACTGTGTCGCCCGCCATTAAACAAACCCGGTGTTGGCAGCTGGGCCATTTAGTCCTCACTTTAATATCTTGGTCGTCCTTAAGGTCGTTGTTATTTGTCGTGCTTCTCTGATAACATCAACTGGGTAATTTGATAATTCTAATATTTTAATCGCATTTCTTGTCCTTAGTTGCCCTGCTTTTATACAGTGGTCGAAATGAAGTTCATTTTTTTCAACTGTCTCGGTGAAGTGATACAAATCATATTCGTTGTCAAGCATGTCAGCCAACTCAATGTCATGGGTAGATACAGCCACAATATTCTCTTTGCGATTTAAATATGACAGAATTGCTTTGGCGGAAGCAATTCTCTCAATCGTGTTAGTCCCTTTAAATACCTCATCTAATATGAACAGGTTTTGATGAGAGGATTCAACTTGCCCTAATAATGAACCCATAATATTAACTTCTTGAAAATAATAACTTTTGCCATCAAATAGATTATCATCTATTCTAATTGATGAAAATTGTTTAAGAATTGGTGAAGTGAATTCGTCAGCGTAGCAAGTATAAATTGTTTGAGCCAATATTGAATTGATTGCCAAGGTTCTCAGAAAAGTTGACTTTCCAGACATATTTGAACCTGTTATCAAAATGCTCTTTCCGTTTATTAATAAGTCATTTTTAACACAATCTTCAATCAAGGGGTGAAATATTCCTTTCGCATGAAATACTTTTGAACAGGAAACAAAAGTTGGAATGCAGGTCTTGATTTTTCCCGCTCTCAATGATGCCACTGAAATTGAACTATCAATACTACCAACATAGTCAAACAGTATTTGAATTGATGCTTTTTTATTCTCTAACTCCTTTGTTATCCGAAAAAGCGTAAAGACTTCTATTAGAAAAATTGCCTTTATTAGCTCAGTCAAATATGTCCCTAATTGACTTAGTTCAGATTGAATTCCTGTCCCATTGTCAAAGTTTATAAATGCTACTTTTTGCTGAAATGACTTTAAGTTTGATATGCTATCTTCAATTGACTTGTCATGAAATTGGTCACCCTTCTTTATTAAGACCTTTGAAACGTAAATCAGATTGTTCAATTGTGGAAATGACCTTAGAAATTGAAATGTATTATTCTTATTCCAGTAGTGTAAGAACATGTTTAATGTAACTGGAACAATAAGAGCTATTATTAGCACTGGAAATTTAAACGATAGAGCCACCAAGCCTACAACAATAATAATATCCAAGATGAGAAGGTTAAACCATTTTGGCTTTTCTAATAGTTTATCCATCAATAAGGATGATATATAGTAAGCTCCGTTATTATTTAGTTTAATAAGTTCTAACTGAACTTCTTCTCTTAGTTGTTTATCGGTGGAAAATAAGTTGATGAGTCCTTCCGCTTGGTCGGTAGTATTATTTGTTGGTTCTAGTAGTTTTTTATACAGGAACTGCTGTCCAACTTTGCTGGTTGTTCTGTCGATAAATGCAAAGAGTCCATAAAAGTCTATGTCCTCGATTGTTTGGTCAGTCAGTCGATGAAACTTGCTGTCCTTAACAGTGTCTGCATATTTAGAAATGCTATCAAAGTCAAACGACTCTTTTTTTGGATTGCCCCAACCTGTCCGAATTTCTTCTATTTTCTTTTTCGTCCTACCCTTGTTAAAAAAATGAATAACAAGAATTACTAATATGAAGCCTATTAGTCCAAAAATAAGATACTCCATCTTGTTATTCTCGTTCGTTTAATCTTGTTCTTGTAACTACACTGTCCAAATGGC
>JAHBUP010000004.1 GCA_019638015.1 Melioribacteraceae bacterium
TACGACGGTTTGAAATGCACAACTTTATTTATTAATCTATTTACTATTACAATCACACTTTAAAGAGTAACTCACAATGAAAAACCAACCCAATAACTTTTCACTACGACTGCGTCGAAGACGCGGTCGGGCTGAAGTGCGGGTTATAATGCCTTCACTGTTTTTTGACCAATCCAAATATTTTGTCTTTTGAAATAGAGCCCCATACTCTACTATCAAATGAATCATCCACATTATCGCCTAGCAAATAGTATTGGTCTTCTGGGACTATATAAGGGTGCTGAATTATTCTTGATGAATCCACATTTAGACAATACAACTTATAATGAATCCTATTTTTGTCATTACTCATTCTCTCACCATTGATCAATAATCCAAGACTATCATAAGAAACGGTCTCACCAGGCAATCCAACAATTCTCATCAACCAATCTGTGTTTGGCATAGTTGGAGAATGAAAAATTACAATATCCCACCGGTTAGGCAACTGTTCCTTAAAAATATTTAGATCAGCATAAATTATTTCGCCGTTTTTAATTGTAGGTTCCATTGCCCCAGATGACATTGTAAAACTATTGTTTCGACATGAAGAGACAATTACTATAATGATCATAAATGAAATTGCCACAATTGTTTTTGTAGTATTCATTTTATTTTCATCCTCGTATTTATTTGCATTATAACGGCGTTGCGCCTAACGCGCCGCCCAGAACAACAATGACGGTTTTGTCAACGCAACTATTATTTATAAATCAGTTTTATTTTACAAATCAACTTTACACAAGAAACTAATTCTGAAAAGCTAAACCCTAATGCGACTCAATTAGACCGCATCGAAGAAGCGGTCGCTGTTGAGGCGCTTGTTAGGCAGTTTTTACTATTACTTAAAAACTTCTTTTGCATGAGACATAACTTTACTCGCTAGTCCGAATAAATCTTTACTTGTTATTTCATAATTCTCCGAGAGTTTAAATATTTCCTCAACTCTTGATTCTCTACCTTTACCAGGATCAGGGTAGCGCCCAGCCCAATTAACATAATGTGTAAGTAGTTTTAAAATCACATTGTCGCGGTTATTAAGATTTGGTATAAAATCTGATAACTCATCAAGCTGGTGAATCTTATAATCCTTTTCATTTTCTGAATAAACATTTATACCATTTTTTTCAATTATCATACCTTTAAGACAAACTTCTAGACTGTAACCAACTAGCATCAATGCGACTGCGAAATACTGACTATGACAAATTTCCCAAGTAATCACTGGAAGCGAAGAAAAATTCGGTTCTCTGTCAATTACAGAAATTGCTGCTTGAGTCAATGCTTCGGCATGAGTGAGCCAAAGAATTGGTGATTTTAAGTCTTCGCTAGTTGGAAACTTACTTATATCAACTGGGAAACCAGCAAATGTTTGGACATTACCCCACTTATACCAAGCTAAAGAACTATATCCAAATGGGTCTGATTCAAACTTCTTTTTATCGGCCATAATCTATTTATTAAAATTTGTGATTACTCATTGTCATCAAATTCTAGACTGCCTAACGGCGTTGCGTTTAGCCCGCCGCCACGAACTACAATTTAGCAAGCTTCACACAACCTTATTTATAAAATCAGTTTTGTTTAAGAATCACACTTTATAAAGCAACCAACATTGAAAAGCCAAACCCAATTACTTTTCACTACGACCGATTCGACAGAAGCGGTCGGGCTGAGACGCGGGTTAGGTTTATATATTTTTTAACTTAAGCCCATTTTAGAATGAAGATTAACCCCGTAATGAAATTAGATAATTTAATTATCCTCAGCTCAATATCTTGACTATTTTACTTTATTGCCAACCCTTTTTTTTGACTCTGTTGGTTTTATAAACTACAAGTACCTTTTATAAATGCAGTTTTAAAACCAGATTCTAAACCAATTTCAGTTGGTAGCTAACTCTCTTGGTTTCCCCTTATATAGAACTTATAAATAGCTAAACCAGTTTTTATATAAAACCAATTATTGTTTTAATTATTAAGACACAACTTGACTTGGAACCTAACGACGTTGCGCTTAGCCCGCCGCCAATAACTACAAAGACAGAATGAAAGCACAACTTTATTTATTAATCTATTTTTTATTACAATCACACTTTATAGAGCAACCAACTTTGAAAAGCCAAACCCAATAACTTTTCACTACGACCGATTCGGAGAAGCGGTCGGGCTGAAGTGCGGGTTATACAGCTACTTCTATTTTATTTATTACAAAATCATATTTATGAGGATCTAAATTGATTTTATCATATTCGAGCATGCCATAGATTGGTGTGATCTGTTTAATAAAATCTGATATCATTTCTAAGTCAACTCTTAATCCAAATATTACACCTTTTATTATCTCTGGTGGAAAATCAAATAAAAATATTGGCATTCCCGATTTGTCTTTTTCTGTGGAATTATGTGCATTGAGCAAGGGTTTCATATCTCTAACTTCACTTTCATATTTCCAATCTATTGATTTACTATAAAATACCTTTTTATATAGACTAATTGAATCTTTTGAAGAATAATCTCTATTTGAAAGTTTTATCTTTGGGCGTTCATTATCTTCTGGATAATTAACCTCACCTAGTTTTTCAAAAAATGAATTATCAGAATCTATTTTTAGTACCACTCCGGTATGAGCGTCTGCATAATGACTCCACATCAATATATCGTTGTTGATTTTTGATAAGCTTAGTATTCCCATAATAGAATTAATTATTTTCAAATATTCTACATTCATCATTGCGTGAATATCAACAGTCCCGGCATTTAACGATTCCTTTATTAATTGCTTAATTGGTAGATTTCTCTTTTTAAGTTCATCTTCTATGATTCTTTTTTGAATAGGATAAAACACTTCATATTTAATGAGAGATTTGATATCATCACTTAAATTGTCATAGTGATCTCGTAGAACTGTCTGATAATTTTGTTCCAGAAATGGTTCTTGCGTAACAACATCTAACATTTCTTCAAATTGTTCATTGTTGAAATATTCTTCAATTATTGGATACAATTCAAAAGGATCATTGAAACATATTGGTTGTGTATATCTGATACTCTTTTGAAGTAATATTTTAAGACAATTATGATATGTCGTATATTTATATAAAATCATATGCTGTATAACGGCGTTGCGCTTAGCCCGCCGCCAATAACTACAATGACGGAATGAAAGCGCAAAACCTTAATTTAAATAACTACGTTTATGTAAATCACACTTTTAAGAACTACTAACTTTGGAACACAAAACCCAACTACTTTTCACTACGACCGATTCGGAGAAGCGGTCGGGCTGAAGTGCGGGTTAGGCAGAATGCATTGAATTGTTTTTTTTTATAATAAATACATCACTCAGAATATGTCCTATTTCAATTGACTTTCGAAAACAATAATTCGCTAAATAGGCACTAAAGAAAGCACAAATAAAAATGAAGAAGAATAAAAATGTAACAAGTGTAGAATGTTCAGAACTACTTTTTAAAAATAGAAAGAGCATACATAAAAATATTGTACCAAGTGCCATGACACTCCCATGGAAATTATATCTTATTTCCTTGTGATAATAATGTTGCATATAAAAATCATTTTTGCTTAATAAATCAATCAATTCATTTCTCTGTTTTACTTTTTTGGATCTATGTTCACGAAACCTTTTTGAATATTTAGCGATTACATCTCCGTATTTCTTGATTAAATAGTTGGTTATTATATTTGAACAAATACCAACTATTAATGCAGTAATCCACCAATAAAGATCATAATTATTCATAATATTTCACTCTGCCTAACGGCGTTGCGCTTAGCCCGCCGCCCATAATTACAATGACGGATTGAAAAGCTCAACTTTATTTATTAATCTATTTATTAGTACAATCACACTTTAAAAAGCAACCAACTTTGAAATGCTAAACCCAATAACTTTTCACTACGACCGATTTGGTGAAGCGGTCGGGCTGAAGTGCGGGTTATACGCATGAATGATCTTCCTAATATTTTATAAATTCTACATAATATTCTTTATTGTTTTGTTTCCATATTCCTTTGATGGAATTATCTTCATGAAATATTCTTCCCTCAAAATAGCCATTAATTGATTCTGCTTTAAATGTCAGACTATCACTTTTTATTATCATGTTTTCAACTACTATATTGTTGTGATTCTTGTTGGGAACATCTAGATAGGATTTGAATACTCCCAATCTGGTTTTATATGTTTTCAAAACCAAATCCAAAGAATCAACATCTTTCAGACTTTTTCCTATCCATTGACTAGTTATTTGTTTTTCTTCTTCTAAATTATCATTCTTTCTTAGGCCAAGAGTAAACATTCTTCCAAAAAATATTAGGCTTCCTAATAACTGATCCTTGTTTGAATTAAGCTTTCCGCGGTAGGTGGCATCAATTTCATTGAACTTGATTCTAATACTATCTCCTGATGTTGTTATTTCATCTGTATTTATTATTAAATATCTATCTGGACTATCAAGAGCAGCAAGAAGTTGTCCATTGTTTTCCTCAATGATAATATTATATCTCATTGGCCCATTCCGAGCCTTAAATATAACCTTAGTCAAACTAGCTTCAATCAGATCTTGGCTCAACCAATTACCTACAAATTTATTGAGTTGTTGGTCTTGTGCAAATGTAGGCTGGTTCTTAGCGTTAAGCAGAATAATAACACTAACTAATAAAACGATTTTGAATAATGTTGTTTTCATTTTTACCCCTCTATATTGCGTATAACGGCGTTGCGGGTAACTTGCCGCCCAGTTCAACAATGTTTTTATTTTTAAGAATGCTTTTAATTACAAAACAACTTCACAATTGGCGCTACTGTTAAAAACAATATTTACTAAACAGAACAAACTTTATAAATACAAAAAACATTTCAATGAAAACGCGGTCAAGTTGACCCGCTTGTTAGCTGGGATCATGTTTAATATTTTAGTTTATAATTTATATAATAAGCCGGTAACTATAGAAATATCACTCGTCCTTCCGAAAGTAGAAGAATTAGATAAATAATTTGTTAAGCCATATGAATAATAAAGATTAATTGTCGTAATAACAGATTGACTAATTGAATAGTCTGTACCAAGACCAATCAATAAGAGAAAATTATTTTTATTATATAATCTTGTTTCTTCATTATCTTGGTTAATACCGATTTTACTTGTTGCTTTAATAAGGTATTCTATACCTACGCCTACATTTAAAAAAGGATTTAGATCAAGAATTTTCATTGGTGTAAATTTCACAAGGAGGGGAACATTAATATTATAATATGTATCAACAATATTGATTGCAGAGGATTTATTATTGAAAGAAATTTTTTTAATGACGAACACAGGTTGAATATAAAGAGAGATATTTTCATTAATTGGGTAGTCTAAAATTAAACCAAATATTAAACCAGACCTTAATGTTTTCTCATACTCTTCGCTATATTGAGAAGGCGAAGGCCATGTTCTGATAATTTGGTAAGGATTAAAGTTAACAATGTTACTGTAATTAATTCCACCAAGTAACCCAACTTTAATCTGAGCATGACTGTTGTTAATAATGAACAGAAAAAAAATATTTATAGTTAATATCATTCTTGTCACATTTTTCATGGTTAGTTACCTTATGTGATTTTGAAGTATCCTTTTCGTGGCTGAAAATCTGTTTTACTTCAAAACGGTCATAATAACTAACTTATTTAACGAGTTCATTTTAGCGTCCTCATAAATGTTAAATGTATTTGCCAGCTAACGGCGTGGCAACTAAACCGCTGCCAAAAGGTTTACGTTACCAATACCACGATTTATTGTTTGTGTTATTTTGTTACTTCTCTCTTTCATAAAATACAACCATGTCCCACGACAAACATTGCGACCGGCTACAGCAGTCGGTTTGAGTTGCTTGTTAGGGGCTATTGTTTTATTTTCTAATAGCATTATTTAATAATTATTATAGCGGTTAATACTATATGCGTTTTCAATGGGATCAGAGCAAAAACCTTGCTAATATCAAAAAGCACAAAATTTCTTTTGATGAAGCCAAAACAGTGTTTTTTGATGACAACGCACGACTTATATCTGATCCAGAACACTCAATAAATGAAGAACGCTTTATTATTTTAGGAATTACATCCAAATTAAGACTCTTAGTTGTTGTCCATACTTATAAAGAAAACAATGAAACAATTAGAATTATTTCCGCTCGCAAAGCCACTAAATCTGAAAGTAAATATTACCATGAGGTAAAATAAAATGAAAAAAGAATATAACTTCAGCGATTCCATCAAGAATCCTTATATAAAGAAGCTTAAAAAACAAATTTCCATTCGTATTGAAAAGGAAACGGTTGAGTATTTCAAAAAACTAGCTTTAGAAATTGATATCCCTTATCAAAATCTCATGAATATGTACTTAAGAGAATGCGCTCAAAATAATTTTAAACCTAATATTAATTGGCAAAAGTAAATGCCCCTAACGGCGTTG
>JAHBUP010000005.1 GCA_019638015.1 Melioribacteraceae bacterium
AATTTTGTTCTTTGACATCTTGGGATAAAGAGTTTTCAAAAAGTTGCCTTAAAGGTGTTTTATCTAAAAGAGATACATTCAACACCTGTAAGATTTCATAGGTTGATTGTTTCAACCTCAACTTGCTTTTGATAATTGCTACCATCGTGTAGGTAATGATAGCAATGTAGACTTGTATTTTCACTGCGTTAGCAGAAGTGCCCCAAAAGGATTTTATTTTGAGGTGTTGCTTGATCCATTTGAAAAACAGTTCTATTCTCCATCTATACTTATACAACATAGCGATTTCGATAGCAGGAAGTGTAAGGTTATTGGACAGAAAGACAAACGTTCTGTTTTGCTCAGCATCATAAAATTTTATCCTCCGAAATTGCTTCGGGTAGGATTTGTAAGAGTAATGACCCGTAAGTATTACCCGCTGATCACACATCACGCCTTTCAATTTGTCTGGCTTTGAAGATGATATTCGTTTCAGCTTAGTATTACTCTTGGCCCTGGTGACAAAAAAGGCTTCATGCTGGTCAATAATGTAAAGTCTTTCAAAGTCAACGTAGCCGCGGTCCATGATGTAGTATCCATCAGTTTCGTAAACAAGTTTATCCAATCCATTTATATCGTGCACGCTTGCAGCAGTAATATGTATGAAAACAGGAATGGAGGTCTTTACATCAAACAACGTGTGCAGTTTGATAGCGGCTTTAGCTTTTCGGAAAGTAGCCCACCAGAATATATTTAAGCATAAATCTATCACAGTGCTATCAAAAGCATATACGTTTCCCTGAACAGACAAATCAAAATCGCTATCAGGTATGCAGCATTTACGGGCTTCGGCAATCATTTCATAAGCAAACATCTCAAAGATCCGATAGTCCCTTTTCTCATTGGCCTCAGCAAGATTAGACCGGGATATACGTTTTCCTAATCCTAAATGATAATGCTTTGGCTGATGTGCATTTATGCAAACAAGTAAGTCTCTGAGACTATCGCGGTTAGTTAATTGTCCAAACATCATACACAACAGTTGGTTCCAGCACGTAAAATGTTTTACCCACTTATCGCCTTGATATTTACGTACACAACGATCAAATATTCTGGCGGGAAGAAAGGTAATTGCTTGCGCAAAGACATATTTGCCTTGATTCATAACTATGCTGATTTTCAGTAAGTTATAAAATGGCTCATTTCAAATCGTCACCAAACTAAATTTTGATCAAACCTTTATCCAATAAGACTTTCAAAGAACTAATATTATTTTTTACCGGACACTAATGATGAAGATATATTATTTTGTTCATCTGTGATTCTTCTGCCGGAACAGTTGCTGATTTGCGATTTGTTGTTGATGTTTTTCTTCAACCAGCATAGTAGAAAACCCAGGTTGTGCGCAGGCGATCAACCAATAAGTTCATTGTCTATCGATTCAGTCCAAAGCGCTCACATAAACGAAAAAGACTTATCCAAATAAAACACCTTCCATCAATCTAGGTGGCCAGAAATCCTGGCTTCAAGCCTATTCAACTTTCAATGCACGTATCGTTTCCTCCATGCGCATTTCAAAACTACTTTTCCCAATAAATTTCACAGTTTTAGAGATATCAATTTTTTCTGGATTCCATAGTTTGAAGTCTAAAGGTCTAAAGGACATGGCCCCTTTGCTAAGACTCAAATCAGCATTGACAGTTTTAGAGATTACAAATTTGCGATATGCTTCTACATATGCAGCAGAATCAGAATCTTGAAAGATATATTCACCAGTTCGATACTTTATAACAGAGTCGCCCTTGTCTGTCACTGATTTTACGGCCTCGATATAGGTGTATGGCTTCTTCTTATGACAACTAATCAAAAAGAAGAGGAGCAGAAAATATAATAGAAATGTTCTCATCATCTGTTCAATGGGAATAGCAGCTTGCGCACAACGGTTTGCGGCTTTGCGTTCGGGCGGGATTTTACCACCAAACTTTCTTACGAAGCCGAAACTTCAAATTTACGAAAAACTGTCATACGAAGCACTTCACCCCGCCTGACGCAAAACCGGTGTTGGCGGTATGTGGTTTTTCGTCCGCTAAAATTCTTCTTCGGTCATTGTGTTGTTTACAATTGCACCTACCATATTTCCTGTCGCTACGGCATTGGCTACCGAACGCAATAGGCTTGCATTGTCGCCACAAGCAAAAATATTTGTTACGGTTGTTTTCTGAAACATATCTACTTTAAGCAATCCTTGTTCTGTTAGTTCGCAACCCAATGTTTCGGGAATTTTGCAATGTTGCTCAAAGTTGGGTCGTGAGTAAATTGCTTTCAAGTCAAAGGTTGAATGGTCTTTGAAAACGATTTGTTGAACATTACCGTTTTCGTGTTTGATTTCAGCAATTTCTTTTTCAATTATCGGAATGTTATGCTTATTGATTTTGTCGGTTTGCTCTTGTGTCAAAGTAGGTTTTCCGTTTGTGAAAATGGTTAAATCTTTTGTCCAATTACGAATGAGTTGAGCGTAATGCAATGCAAAATTTCCGTTGGCTAAAATACCTGTTTTTTCGTGTTTTACTTCGTAACCGTGGCAATATGGACAATGAATTACCGAAATGCCCCAACATTCCGAAAATCCTTTGATGTCGGGCATTATGTCTTTTACGCCTGTTGCAAAAACGAGTTTTTTTGTTTCAAAAGTTTTGCCTGTTTTAGTGGTAATTTCAAAACCGTTTTCGTTTTTTTGTCCACTAACAGCAAGGTCGTTCAGGAATTTTACTGTGTCGTATTTCAAAACCTGTTTCTTAGATTTTTCAGCAATTACATTTGGTTTTTCTCCGTCTTGCGTAATGAAGTTGTGCGAATGTGGCGTTTGTCTGTTGCAAGGCAAACCGCTGTCAATGATTAGCACATTCCGCAAAGCTCGCCCCAAAGCCATTGCTGATGAAAGTCCTGCGTAACTGCCACCAATGATAATTACGTCAAAATTTTTATTGTCTGTCATACGATTGAATTTTGTAAATGCTGTTAATGGAAAAGGCAACGCCAATGCGGTTAAAGCAAGTCCGCTTTGTTTTATGATTTCCCGTCTTGTCATCATCTTTTTTGGGACAAAGATAGGAAAGTTTTTATTATTGCGACAGAATCGCAATAGTTTAATGCGAATTATTTGCATTAAATTTGCCGAAGAAAAACAGTAGAGATGAAACGCAGAAACACACCGTCAAAAGAAGCCGTTTTGGACTTATTGATAAGTTCAGGAAAAGCAATGAGCCGTGATGCAATTGAACAAAAAATAGGTGTAGAAATTGACAGAGCCACGATTTACAGAGTGTTAAACCGCTTTTGTGAAGATGGATTGGTACATAAAATTGTTGCTGAAGACGGAAAACAATATTTTGCTGTTTGTATGAAATGTGATGAGAAAAAATTAGCTGATAATCATTTTCATTTTCGCTGTACGAGTTGTCAAACCATGGAATGTTTACCCGAAGCTGTTCATTTTTCCGTTCCCAATGGTTACAATGTCGAAAGTGTGAATTGTGTACTTACGGGAATTTGTCCGCAGTGTTCGTAAATCGTTTTTTTTTCAGCCGAAAGTTTGATGTCTGCACGGTCGTCCTACCATTACCGTCAACGAACAGGGTTTGCTGCAGGTGTGGAATTAGTATTCCGTCTGCCCGGAACCGCAGCTAATCCGCCGCGGCGGAAAATGTTCATTGTTAATTCTATTGCCCGGCGTTGTTCGTCGGCTGGAACTGAAGCCGAATAGCGAACAACCAAGCTGAGAATATATTCGTCGCCCCGCCATATAGCCAAACCGTGTTGGCAGCAGTATCTGTTTTATTTCTTTCTATTTTCGGTGAGAGAAAAGACGAATCCTAATTCAGTGTCCACGTTATTAGTAAAATCTTTAATCGAAGGGGTGATATCATAATCAGGCTGTATTCCATGACCTTTGGTGTGCTTATAACCATTCAGGTTCACAACTCTTTTAATCCACGGAATGTCCACCCTGATTTTGGTATTAGGCAAAGTAATGTCAGTTCCAGATCCTGAAACAGGGCCTTCCATATCGCCGCCACTTTCTTCACCTACAAAAACTGCATCCTTTCTATTCACTCTTATCAGCGTCGCAAAAATAGAAGCAGCAGAGCCCGTAACACCATTGATAAGAACATACAAATTGTTTTTGTAATTATTAGAGTCTGGTTGCATTGGTCTTGACCAGTTTTCAGTTTTATATTGCGGGTTACTTCTAAAAGTGCCATTTTTCTGAGCTATAAAAAGCTCGTCCGGATAATTGGGAAATGCTGTGGAATCTTCAAAATAAGCCTTCAGTTCAGGAAACCTGTAATTGTTTACTTCGTGATATTGGTAAGGCTGAAATGTGCCAGTGGTTATATAAGGCATAAGTTTCATCCCAATTCCCAAATCTCCACCTTCATTATTTCTCAAGTCAATAATGAGGTTTTTTATTGACTTCTTCTGAAGAATGTGTGCAATACTTTTAAATTCCGTTGATGTGCTGTAATTATATTTTAGCCAGGCATAATCATGAAAATCAGAAAGTCTTAGGTAAGCAGTTGAATCATTTAACAGGTTGAACTCATAGGGGTTTTCTCTGTGTTTCTTCGGATCGTTTAATGTTGAATACCGCCTCCAATAATGCTGATAAATAGTTTTTGAAGTTAACGCAGTTATATTCACCGTTTTAATTTGTTCACTTCCATAACGCTTTATTCTTAGCTTAAAAGTATCAGGCATGCCAATAAACAATGCATAATGAACTATAAAACGGTTATAGGTTTGATGCATCGAAAATTGTTCAAGATTTCTTTTTCTAAATGTCTCTACATATCCATTTGTGTGAATGGTTGGCAAAAGAGTTTTTAAAACTTCCCTAGCAGTTTGTCCATTGATTTGTAATATCTCGTCGCCGCGCTTTAAAGAAAAGTCATCACTCAAATTATTGTCTATATACAGCCGATTATCAATTATCCTGACAAAAAAAGGAAATAATAAAGCGTTGCCGCCATCAACTAAGTTATCATATACAGTTTGTCCAATTTGTGAAACCCAATAACCTTTTGATGGAAGTGCAAATGTATGTTCATCTCTAACCGCAGTAACTATTCGATTTATAACCCGATAAAATTCGATTTCGGTCATCGGGCTGATGATCTGGTTATAGGAGGAATTAAATAAAGAGTCAATTGTTTCCTTACCGGAATATCTGTACAATCCCGGATGTACTTCTTCCAAAACTTCCTGAAGCACTTTGAAATCTTCCTGTAATTGCTTCACTTCAAACTTCTTTCTGCTGTCGTATGGTATTTGAGCTAATAATTGAAACTGTGCTACAAGGGATAATGTGATGGTTAATATGATATGGAAAAGTCTCATTGATATTGCGCCCAACGTTCAACAGCTTTGCGTTCGGCAGGGTATTTGAAAAACGTCCAGCCCGGTACTGCTGCCGATGTAAGATACAAAAGTTGAGAATATATTTTATAGCTTATTAGTGTTCGGTCAGCCGGATATGTAGCTGAATAGTAGTACTAAGCT
>JAHBUP010000006.1 GCA_019638015.1 Melioribacteraceae bacterium
CCAAAACGTTATGCACAATGCCGCGGACAGATTCGGTGCTTCGAACATTGGCACTTTTGCTTGCCGCACTTTCCCGCGCGACACCAAAGCAAGCAAAAGAGCCAAACGATATTTAAAAATTTATTAGATTTGACTTACAACCGAATGCCCGGTAACGCAGTCCATATTTATTATTACAATAATATTTAGCAATGAAAAGCACTGTATTATCCATTACAATTCTTGTTGTTTGCACACTCACAATATTTAATTCCAGTGGACAAAGTAACTTGTCGGTATCCGTTCCGGTCATTTGGAGCGAGGTTAAGGTAAAGGACAATTGGACACCACCAACGGCACCCAATTACAAAGAATATCATAGCGGTTCTGCAGTCGGATACGGAATCAATTTGTATTATTCGTTCCAACCAAAGCTTTTAACTAAGGACAAGCACTTTTTCATGAACATTGGTGCCGGATACTTCAAACAGAGATTTAATGTAACCCGACCTTTTGATTACAATTCACCTGTTCAACCAATATTTCGCACCGATCATTACTCTTATCATTGCTGGCAAGGATTAATTGGTTTGTCTTACAATTATCAGCTCAAAAAAGACTATTTTCTGATGGGAACTTTAACATACAACGCCCTTTATTCGTTTCGACAAGATTATGTTCCCACGTTTACCGCTGAGACACAAGTAAATCATGAGAAAATAAACTTTGGAAAAATAGTATCCTTAAATGTTGGTTTAAATAAATATTTGGGAGAAAGATTCTGGTTAGGGCTCCATGTCGTGGCTCCATTATACACTCGGTGGCGCAACGACAAAATTTTTAGGGACGACCCAACCACATATTATCACCCAAAATTTGGTCTTGGCACTTATTTAAGTGTATCATATCGCATTAGTAAGAACTCTCAACCATAAAATATTGCCCTATGAAAAAAATTATACTTTTACTGTCACTCCTGCTATTGTGTGCCTCCTTTGTAGATGCACAAGTAAAAACGAATTTTAATAATCCGGAGCAAATAGGATCTAGAGGAAAATATTCAAAGAGTTTCCGTGGTAAAAGTCCATACATAATTCCGGCAAGGGATATCAAATCTCTACTGGAAAGAGAAACTCAGGAGAATGCATCAGGCGAGGCAAAACCTTTCAGAATAGCCGAACCTGTAAATGTCGACATCGATGTGGTAAGAGAAGCTGAATGGCTAGTTGAAGGGGACTCAGCTTTTGCAAAGTTTACAATTTTGGCCTCGGGTGCAAAATCAATTAGTGCAAATTTTGATCAGTTTTATCTTCCGCCAGGAACGGAATTATTTGCGTATAGTGATAATGGTGAAATGATTACTGGTCCAATCACGGAAAATGAAAACAATGCAGAGTTATTTTGGGGAACTTGGGTCTATAAGGGTAGCAGGCTAACTATTGACCTTAGAGTTCTACTTGAGAACAAATCGTTGCTCAGGCTTCATATCTCAAGTATTGCTTACGGATACAAAGATATTTACAGAACCGAGGTTGGAGGCTTTGGTGAGTCTTCAGCATGCAACATAAATGTACTTTGCCCTTTAGGCAATGGCTGGGATCTTGAAAGAAATTCTGTTGCCTTGATTTTGAATGGAAACAGGATTGCTGTAGCGGGGGCGTTGATTAACAACACGTGTAATTTAAATATACCATATCTCTTAACTGCCAATCATTGTTTTGAGGCGAACACCAATGTTGGACAGTGGAAATTCACCTTTCAGGCATGGAGTCAGCATGTAATCCTTCGCAGAATGCTAATGGAATAACCTTTAATGGATCAGCTCTTAGAGCAAGAAGCGCAGGAAGTGATTTCTGTTTGGTTCAATTAAATCAAGTGCCGTCTGGGAATTCGGGTATTACTTATTCCGGATGGTCCCGAAATACCGTAGGAATACAAAATACAACAATTATCCACCATCCCGCAGGGGACGTTATGAAAATTTCTAGGGACGAGCAACCTCCAGTATTTGCTACTTTTCTTGGTTCACAATCATGGCAGTTGGTTTTAGATCAAGGAGCAACAAATGGTGGAAGTTCAGGCGGACCATACTATGATCAAAACCATAGAATTATCGCTCAACATCACGGCATTAATCAAAATAATGCTGACCAATGTCTCAACACAAATAAGTTCGGAGGTCGGTTTAATGTATCATGGGATGGAGATGGCACAAATGCAACAAGACTGAGTAACTGGCTTGATCCCTCTAACTCAGGCGCCATGACGACTGACTCAAGGCGGATTCCTTTTGTAACTGGACCAACTTTAATATGTACAAATGGTACGTTCTCATTACAGAACCAGCCGGCTGGATCAACAATTAACTGGACTTCCAGCAATCCAAACATACTTACAATTGATCCTAATACCGGAGTGGCTAATAGACAAAATAGTAACAGTGGCTCCATAGTAATTACTGCATCCGTTCAAATGCCGGGTGGATGCAACCCGGCATTATATACTTTATCAATCTGGGTTGGCAATCCTGGAGCTTCAATTACAACATTAATTTATCCTTCAGGTTTACGCGGTGTTAATCCTGTAAGCCTAGGTCCCGCCTCAATTTATCAATTTCGTTGCGACCCAGTTGGTGGGTTCCCGACATCTTGGACATGGGTCTTGCCATCAGGTTTTTCATTCTATAGTGGAAGTACCACATCCACTCCGTATATAATGACAAGTTCAACAAATGGTAGTTATACAATGTATTGTCAAGTCAATAATACTTGTGGATCCAGTTGGACAAATAGTCTTGGCATTAATATTAGTTCAAGTGGCGGAGGTACCCCACTTAGAGTAAGGGGTGATTCGCAACAGACTGATTCAGGGGAAATTAATATTGAAGAAACACAAATTAATAGTAGTGTTCCTTATCCAAATCCGGCATCAGAGACCCTTAATATCGAATTGGAAGGCACAAGTACTTTGACCATTTTAAGTATCGCTGGGCAAAAAATATTGTCGACTACAGGGACTGGAAAAATTACCATTCCAATAACAGAACTATCTAATGGGATTTACTTTTTAACTATTTCAAATGTAAAGGGTACCGCAAGACATAAATTCATAATTCAGCATTAAGAAAAGATACGGTACAAGGTACAAGCTACAAAATTTGTGTTCCCTGACAGATTTCTAAAATTTAATAACATGGGATTTAACAAAGATTGATTTTCCGAATAGCAGCACCAATGCCAAAGCCACGCGATTTCAGCCCACATCCAAAGCTTTGTCATCCGTGCTGCTTAGTGCGGACAATTGCGGCACAGGTGCATAACACTGTGCATATTTCATTGCGGGGTTCAGTGTTGCGTTATAGTTTTTGTTTCTTAATTTAGTTCGGTCCCGTGGGACAGTTTTGCAGCTGGTCGCGCTTGTCATGGCCGATGGCCATTTAACAAGCGCTCCTAACCCCGCAACGCAACATGCACTCACGTTAACGGCAAGCGGCCGGAAAAATGAGAACTTCTAATGACAATCATGAGACTTTTAACTTTTGGACTAATCTTCCTTTGCACATCATGTGGACTAATTCTTCAAAATACAGCAACCAAAAATTTTAAAGACCCAGTTACTAAGACTAAGGAGTATAAATCACTAAACAGGTTTCAGCAGGATTTTCTGTATCTAAAAACTATTTGTGAGAAATATTTTCCTCTAGCGGATAAATATTTCCCAAGAAATGAAAGAGTTCGGCTTGAGGAAATGATACTTAAAGAATTTAGTCGTTCGAATTTGACTGATTTAGAATTTCAATTATATCTGAAAAAATACCTTTCACACTTTGAAAACCAGCATACTTGGACAGGTTTAAAAGGAGTAACGATTACAGGTATTTATCCTTTTTTTCTATACAGTCAAGAATCAAATTGGTACGTTTCAAACCTCTCTACCCAACTGAACGCTGGTTTCCTTGGACAAAAGGTTTTATTAATCAATAATGTACCCATTAATGATTATGAAAAGCAACTATTCAATTTTGTTTCGGCAGAGAACGACATTTCAAAACGGAAATCTGTTTCATTTTGGTGGAATCGTCCTGCATCTCATGAGTTTTTAAAAGGTCAAAAAATAGACTCTTTAAAATTGGCACTTGACAATGGTGAAATTCTCAATGTCCCAAAAATTACCTCTGGACAAATTAATTTTCAACTATCCGATAAAGACTTTAAAAAGCATCCAATAACCACACCGAAAGACAGAATTTATGATTATCAAATTATAGATTCAATTGGCGTCACCTATTTCCAATTTCATCAATGTTATGACAAAATTGAAATTAAAGAGGGAATGAAATCTTATGTTAGACCTTGGTTAAGACCAATAGCAAGGCTTTATGTAAACATTCAAACAAGTAAAAAGAAGCCATCAAAAAGAATAAAAAAGTATTTTGACCCAGAAAGACCAATATTTAGTCAGTACGTCTCTCAAATGGTAAAAGAGTCAAATGAAAAAGGTGTAAATAAACTGATTCTTGATTTGAGAAATAATAGCGGTGGAAGCGAATTAATATGTCTTCAATTACTTTACCATTTAACGGACAAAGAAAATTTGAAAGACTTCGAACTGTATGTTCCTAATACTGACTTTTATAAGCATTATTTTAAGAATGACTATAAAGAAAAAATTGAGTTATTCACTAAAAAACAAGGAACTCAGCCGCCAAAAGACTCATTATTTTACGCTGGATACAATAACAGTAACGAAAAATTATTTGATAAAATAACAGACCCAAAGTCTCCATACTTCATACCTAAAGAAAGACCTGTTTTTAAAGGAAAGATTGTAGTCTTAGCTGACTTCACAACGCACAGCGCAGGTGCATTATTTACAACCTTAATCCAAGATAATAAAGTAGCTAAAGTAATTGGAACAGATGTGTCAAACAATCCGACAGGACCAACCACTTGGACACCATTTAAACTTCCAAATACAAAAATTGGAGCCTCAATTTCAAGCCAATATCTTGTTAGACCAGACAAATTGAAAGCTAACAAGTTTATTCCTGACATCTATATAGAGAAGAGTTATCAAGATTTATTAAACGGAAAAGACCCATTATTTGACAAAGCTTTAGAGATATTAAATGAGGACTAGGCCGCATGCCGTTAACACCGTGTTTATTTAATTGCGGGGTTTTGTGTCCTAATTCAAATTCGTTTCATAATTTAGTT
>JAHBUP010000007.1 GCA_019638015.1 Melioribacteraceae bacterium
GTCGTTTGCAACCCGGAAGCATTGGTAATTTTTTTCAATTCCTTACCGGAGTATTTTGCGAGTGGCGCGAAATCCCCCTGGTACCCTTTCGGACTGCACCATTCTACGTTCTCATAACCATAGCCTGCCAAACGTTTCATTGTCTCTTCCGGCTGCTGCCCGATCACGTCCCGGAATACATAGGACTGAAAGCCAATCGGCATATTAATGCCTTTGCTGCGCGACATGGCAGTGAGGACATTGGGAATGGAAGCGAGGAACCCGGAAGCGGCGAGTCCGGCGGCGGCATTGCCTAAAAAGGATCTTCTGTTCATAATAATCGTTTGATATACACGTGTATAAAATTGTACGGCGGCAACCTGGACAACTACCCATAGTGATCAACCGCGTTTAATATTGGCAAAAGTTAGCCTTGAACCATAACCAAATTAATGAAAAAAAGCTGAAGTTTGTACTTTAGCCCAATAACGCAAAACCCTTGTTAGGGGTCGTTGTTTATTACCAGGGTATTTCTCCCGTTTCAGGATTATTTTCTTCACTAAAGAATTTTCCGGTTGGTCCGCTTTTGTCAATCAGGGCGTATTTTATAATACGTTTCCCGGCATCTTCTAAAGTCCCTGTACCCCTGTGTCCGTTGAAATCGGTTTTTGTAAATCCCGGACAAACAGCATTTATTTTGAAGTTGCTGTCTTTTAGCTCGTATGCCAAAACAACTGTGTACATATTCATTGCTGATTTGGACGAAAGATATACTGCACCTTTGTAGTTGTAATACTTGTATGACGAGTCGCTGTGCAGCGTAAGTGAACCTTGACTTGAACTTACATTTACAATACGAGGTTCAGCAGATTTTTTCAATAAATCAATAAATGCCTGTGTAACTCTTACAACTCCGAAAACATTTGCATCGTATGCTGCTTTGAACTTGTCTATGGTTGCATCAAGTGCCCCTTGTGGATAACCACCGAAAATGCCTGCGTTATTGATAAGTATGTCCAACTTTTTTGTTTTTTTGCCTATTTCGGTACGGGCATTTTTTACAGAATTATCATCTGTAATGTCAAGCTGAATAGCCTCTGTATGGCTTAATCCTTCTGCTTTTAATTTATTCATGGCTGTTATTCCGTTTTCCAAATTGCGACTGCCGAGGTAAACATAAACCCCTTTTTGAGCAAGTTGCCGTGCAACTTCAAAGCCAATGCTTTTGTTAGCTCCTGTTACTAATGCTGATTTCATTTTTTGTTGTTTAAATTAATGAAGCAAAAGTATATGGCTGAAAAACAGAGGAGATGGACAAATCAATTTATTGTCTTGACGAATCTTGCTGACCGTCTAAAAATTCACTTATGCTTTTTCCAGTACATTTCTTGAAAAATCTTGAAAAGTAATCAGGGTCATTAAAACCCAATTCATAGGCTAATTCTTTTACAGAAAGGTTAGAGTACTGTAATTTTCGCTGTGCCTCAATTACTAAGCGTTTAGTAAAGAAATCTTTAGGCGAAACTCCTGAATATTCTTTTACAATCCGATATAAGCTATTGGTGGTTAAAGCCAGCTTTTCGGCTATTGCATTTACAGAAGGTTGCTCCGTAAGATGCGTTTCCACCACTAGTTTGAATTCAATGAACTTTGACAGATTGGTGTTTAAAATATTAAGTGGTTCTTTGTTTTCGAAATAAGCACTATTTAATTCTGCTAATAGTGAGTTCAGGTAAGCTAATATTATTTCTGTATCGGTTGGATGTTCGTCTATATGAAGTATCTGATTTAAAATTTCAAAAACTTTTCTTACCCTTTCTCTTGTAGCATTGTCAAAAATTATAGTCTGTGAGTTTAAAGGATTAACTAAAAAAGGATATTGTTGAGGTAATAATGCTAATGTGTTTTCATCAAATAATACTTTGAAATATTTAAGGTCGGCATTTTTAGGCGGAGGGGTAAAAAACTGATCAGGCATTGCAAAAAGCAAGTGCCCTTCAGCAAGAGTAATGTCTTGCAAATCCAGATTGTAAGTAATAGAACCGCTGTCAATCAACACCATAAAATAAGAAGTTAGCTTGCGGGGTTGTAAAAGCTTTTGCTGAATATCGGAAGAAAGATAAGGATTGTTGTTGGAAACAATCTTTATGCTCAACCTGTCGTTCTTTACGTTCTTAAGTTTTGAGTTTGTATCCTGCATATTATCTGCTCAAAGTTTGGTAAGTATCGCTTTACAATGACCGCCGGCGATGGCTCGGCATTTGTGTTCGTGACGTAATTTGAAAAACGTCTGCCCGGAACTGAAGCCCGATTGAAAAACTGAAGTTGAAGTTAACAACTAAAAGCTAAATTGAAAAACGTCAAGCCCGAACAAAAATTGATAGCGATAAAATATTGAAGTTAACAACGTCCAGCCCCAAAAACGCCAAGCCCCATGTTGGTGGCATGTGCTTCTTGTCTGCCGTTCAGTCGCCACAAAAAGTTATAGGTTTCGTTTATTGCTTTCAATGGCAATGAACTCCGGCAAATATTCAGGAGTACAACCTTTTGAAACCATTTTGCCTTTATACAGACCTGTTTTTTCTCCAAGTGCAATACAACGATTTCTATATTTTTTTTCGTAAACACCAATCCAACCTGTTGTAAAGTTCATTGCCCATTGAACTTCGGCTTCTTCTTTTTCCATTTGTTTTTCAATGACAGTTAATAACTCTCCGCTATTGGGTTGTGTTTGTCCCATCCAACGCAAACGACCTTGATAATACCAATAAATTCGTCTTTTAAGCGAAGTTGAGCTGTTTTTCCAACTCTCAATCATTTCAATTGTCTTTTTGTCTTTGGTGAGTTGGTTTGCCATTAGCCAATCAATTAGTTGAAGTTTCTCATTTTCGCTGTGGTGCTTAATGTCAGCGACTAATTTGTCAATCACTTCTTCGGTTAGAAGTTTCTTGTCCATAATTAAGATTGCCAATTGTCGGGCAAAAAAATGTTTAGATGACCAAAGTTCCATTGCCAATTGGTGGTCTTTTTTTATGTCTTTAGCAATGGTTCGTAAGTCGCCAAGTTTGGTACTCTTGTCGGTGATTTGAGTGAGTATTTTTTGTGCTTTTGTTGAAAGTTTCATCTCAATATAGTTTGTCTAACGGTCGCTTTATCATTGCCACCAACGAACAGGGCTTTATGCAGGTTGGGAATTTGTATTCCGTCTGCCGATAACCGCTGCTGATTGAAAATATTTTGTTGAAATTAGGTATAAAAGCTGATAGTTATTCGTCTGACCGAACCGAAGCTGGGGTTTG
>JAHBUP010000008.1 GCA_019638015.1 Melioribacteraceae bacterium
TAACGGCGTTGCGCTTAGCCCGCCGCCAATAACTACAATGACGGTTTGAAATGCACAACTTTATTTATTAATCTGTTTTGTATTACAATCACACTTTATAAAGCAACCAACTTTGAAAAGCCAAACCCAATTACTTTTCACTACGACCGATTCGATAGAAGCGGTCGGGCTGAAGTGCGGGTTATACACATTTACTTTTTATAGTTGTTTATTTTTTTTAATACTGTCTCTGTTAAATTATCCGCAATAAAATCTGTACTTATTATTCTTCCTTCTGGATCTAACAATACTTTTGTTGGATATGACTCTACTTTACATTTTTCAAGATATAATGAGTCTAGTAACACATTCGGGTAATTAAACGAATTAGCAGACAGATATTTTTTCAATGAATCTTTATTATCATTTACAAAACCAACGACAAATAGCTTGTTCGTACTTATTTTTTCTCTCAGTTCTTTTACATAAGGCATTTCATAGATACAGCCTCCGCACCAAGTTCCCCAAAAGTCTATAAAAACAAATTTACCTCTCAATTTTTTTGATGATATTGTCTCCCCTTCAAATGTCTTAAAATTAAATTCCGGCATCATATTATCTTTACTTAATCTTGGTCTTATAAACTGTGGAACTCCGCCACGCTGGGTAATTCCCTTTTCTTTCGATTTACCCCAATAATAATGTAACTCTTGTTTTTTTACATCCAACTTAAGCTGATATGGAACAATACTTTTATAATCATCTCGGTTCTGAAATGATGACGAATCACTATAGAATACTTCATTGTTGTTTTTGAAAGAAGTCCCAATAAAGCTCCAGAAATCGTCATTATATACAACCATCAATCTATAACTTTTTGGCTTTGCTTTATCCCAGAGAACGTACACTTTCTTAAAAGCATTATTTGTTGGAATGGAAGCATAATATGGTTCTACAAAACTTTTTGCTTGTTTCTCAGCTTCTTTTGGTATTCCGGTAACTAATTTTACAATCCCACATTTACCATCTGGATTAGAACCTTGGACTGATATATTAGATAAAACTAAAATCAACAAAAGAAGACGCTTCATATTAATACTCCCATATTAATGTGTATAACGGCATTGTTTTTAAGCCGCCGCCAAACACAGCAATGCAACTTTGAAAACAACTGCCTATAATTTATTAGTAACTTCGTTTATTCAACCACGTTCAAAGAGCAACCAACTTTTACAACGCTACTTTATAACCAAACAAATGCCGCAACTTTTAAAGCGGTCGGCTTGAAGAACTTGTTATACGGTTATTTAACAATTGATAATATTTCACTAATTAATACATCAATTTCTGGTCTAAAATCAACTTGCGTCGGAGAAGGAATGATTTCTTTCTTTTTTATTTTCGTATGCAAATATGAATCTGCAATATTGCGTAATGATAACTCTAATCTTGACATCAATTCTTTATTTGATTTTGACCAACCATAATTGTTAACAACTTCCGAAAAAGTATTTAAATCAAAGATTGGTGGGATGTGATCAATAATTGATCTGAGTATCATAGCAATTGCATATACATTCATATCCTTTGCGGAAGAATTAAGTTCTTTTAAAAGTTGAGTTAATTTCGATAAATCATATTTAGAATTATTTGCTTGATTTAATTCTTTTATTCGTTCTTCAGAAACGTAATTTGAATTGAATCTTTCATTTAGTGAATTGCTGGTTGGTGCTTTTTCTGAGGCATCGTTTTCCTTAATTGTCAAACTTAGTGCAGAAAACTCATCAAATAAGTTCATACGATTTTCGCATAACTTTACACCAGGATTTGTGATATGAGTTGTGCTCATTCCACCATCTGCATACGCATACTTTACATAGTATTCATCTTCTAAATATTGAACGTGTCTGAGTATTTCTTCTTTATCAGAATTTAATATGCTGGCTAAATTTGCTAATGTAAATGATGCATGGATACCACCTTCCATCAAATATGTTTGATATAATTTATATAGAAGAGTCCTACGAATAAGCTTATGCCGAATCATTTCTGGATCATAGCTACCATCATTAGGTTTAGGAAAGTTTTCAGAAATATCAATAATTATTTTGTCATCGGCATAGTCGAATTTTGAGAGTAAAGAATATTCCTTTACAAATTCATCCAAAACAGTTTTTAGTTTACTATGATCATCTTCTCGCATTGTAGAAGCTAATAATAATAATTGACTGTATACTGTGAATTGTTTTGATTCATTTAATACAACAAGTTCTGCTAATGTTCGCAAAACATATTGACTTGTGATATTCATATATTCTTACCGTATAACGGCGTTGCGCTTAGCCCGCCGCCCACTACAACAATGACGGTTTGAAATGCACAACTTTATTTATTAATCTGTTTTTTATTACAATCACACTTTTAATAGCAACTAACTTTGAAAAGCCAAACCCAATAATTTTCACTACGACCGTGTCGAAGACGCGGTCGGGCTGAAGTGCGGGTTAGGTAGCTTTTTATAAAATATCCCACGCAAGACTAAAGCCAACCTTAAGAATTCCTTTCATTTTTTTATTTTCATATTTCGTAACGCCATAAGAATCATAAACTCTTGAGTAGGCAAACTCCTTGTCGTTAGTAATGTGATACATTAAATCAAAGCTTAGTTTAGAGTCCTTTTGAAAGCCAATACCTATACCTTTATATAGAATATTTTTTGAAAAACCAGAGCCGCCATTATGTGAGGCAAACAGACTATTTGAATGGTTATTTAAACCTAAAATCAAATAATATCTTGATGATAAAATCATCCATCTTGCAAAAAGGCCAAACTCGAAACCTCCGTAATATTCACCACCCATTAAATAACCAGGTCTCACTTCAATACTCAATCCATCAACGGGCATAACAATGGTAGTTAAATACATTCCATATGGAGTAAAAGCCATCGAAGATAAATTGTTTTGTTCAATTTGCATAATTGTTGGTTCTATTCGAAATCCAAACTTCAAGGACTGTGATTTTATTGTAATACTTCCAATGAGCATTAATAATAAAAAAACTAAAACCTTTTTATGATTCATTCTTATGCTACCTAACGGCGTTGCGCTTAGCCCGCCGCCAATAATTACAATGACGGTTTGAAATGCACAACCTTATTTATTAATCTATTTATAAGTACAATCACGCTTTATAAAGCAACCAACTTTGAAATACCAAACCCAATAATCTTTCACTACGACCGATTCGAACTTGTCCGCCTCTGGCGGAGAA
>JAHBUP010000009.1 GCA_019638015.1 Melioribacteraceae bacterium
TGTGTATATTTACGTGAGCAACGAAAGCCCCGTGAACGTGTTCTTTGACAACCTGCAGGTGATCCACACCAGGGGAGCTATCCTTGAAGAGACGCATTATTATCCGTTCGGACTCACAATGGCGGGGATTAGCTCCAAGGCATTAGCGTTCGGAGAGCCTGAGAATAAATATCAATTTAACGGAAAGGAAAAGCAATCGAAGGAATTCTCTGACGGCTCTGGTTTAGAATGGTTAGACTTCGGAGCAAGAATGTACGACCCCCAAATAGGAAGATGGCACGCTCAAGATAAATTTGCAGAAGTATATGTAGCGCTTACTCCTTATCAATACGCTGCAAACAATCCAATAAAAATAATAGATGAAGCAGGTCATCTTTTGAAAGATAAAGATGGAAATCTTATTGCAACTTCTACTGGGCAAACTTATTCAAGAAATAGTTCGGTTACTATTGATGGGGCTAAGTATCAAACAACTTCAACCTATAACGAAGTCGTTGTTTACACAGATGCTGGAACACCTGTTAGAGCTCTTCAACAGGTCGCCTCCTATGTTGAGCAGGTAAATGCAGATGGTTCAACTACACAAGTAAATAATGCACCAGTTGATTGTTCACAAAATTGCCATGGAACGACCTTTGCAGATGGCAATCTTGTTATTGTTGACCAATCAAAGAACAATGAAACAGTAAACGTAATTTTAAAGGAAGATGGGTATGTAAAAGTTGAAACCCCGGAGGTAGCAGATATTTTTGTGCAGCAAGGTGGCAGTGATATAGTTCATACAGGCCAGGTAAATAAAGACGGTTCAGTAACATCAGACCATGACCAAGAGAAGCCCCAAACCACAACTATACAGAAGGAAAAAAATAGACAAGACTCTGATGTAACAATGACAGGCTATAAACGAAAGGGAACAGATAAGCAGGTTAGTACAAAAGCTGGTAAAGTATCTAACGGTGTCAGAGTAGTATCACAGCAGCAAGCGACTGACATTAGAAAGAAGAACGGGCTAAAAACAACAAACAAAGCAATAGGTCAAATACCAGACAGTTATGAGCTTGACTAAAAATTACAAAAATGAAGAAGCTATTTATGTTAGCATCATTATTCCTTATCACAGTTGCCACTATGGCGCAAATAAATACTTTTTCTGTCGAGAAAGTGGAATGTAAGAATAAATTTAAAGGAAGTAAACTGGTGCTGAAGTGTAAAAATGATACTACAATCAAACAGTCATTTACATATAGCTACGATTTGGATTATTTTATATCGCTAAACGATAGTAGTAAACTTATTCTAATTAGCGAACTATTGAAATTTGAGAACGATACAACACATTGCTGTCTTGACGTAACCAATTGGAGTTTTAACGGTATAGAGGGATGTGGAGGCAAGCCAAGGAATGTCAGGCATTATACAATTCAAATTGATGCTTTATTTATGATAAATAGATTGTGTTGGCCAAAACTTATGGAACTATATAGCTGTTCGCAAGTATTGTATGATAATAAATTTAAAAAGGATATCAATAGTGATCAAAAGAAAATTAAGATTGTATTTTCTTCTTATAAGAAGTGGTATGAAGAATGTAGGACTAAGGGGAAAATTGGAAAATACTTTCCATTTAACGATGGCAGATATGTGTGGTATGGAGGTAAGAAAAGTATTGCATCTAAGGATTAATATAAAGCCCGGCAGTGCCGGGCTTATGTATTTTATACAATTAATTTTTCTGTTTTAGTTTTTTAGTAGTTGTTTGGAGTTGGGCGGAGGTGAGATAGTTATCCACTACTTTTAAAATTGTTTCACCAAATGGCGCAAGCATATGAACTAATGCAATAAAGCATGTTAAAAATACTCGGGTAGCAGGCGCAAGCGTCCCGCTTGTGCCGTGAGTTAACAAAAAAATACTGAAAATAAAAGCCCGGCGTTGTGCGGGGCTTTTTACTTCTCCGCAGCGTTTCTCCGCAAAGGCATGAGCGTAGGCAGAACTCTGCGGGAGGTGGAGAATCAAGGATTATTACCACTACCAAATACTCAAAGCTGGCGCAGGCCTGAGGCGACGGCGGGTAATGTTCCAGAGTTAGTGATGGGATAAGGCAGATAATGGAGTTAAAACAAGAGTAGATTTTGTTAGTACAAATACATCTGGACAGATAGCATTAACAGAAGCAAAATCGTCCTCTACTGCACCGCTAACAGGGAATCAGAAAGTTGCATTCCCATCCATTGCTCAGAATGGAGGAGTTGTAGTAGGAAAGGGTAAACCGGGATATCCAGGAGGGACAGTAATCCCACCAATTCAAGTAAATATAGTTCGCCCGCAAGCAGTAGACAATACTTATCAAAGAATTGTAATTCCTATTGTTCTACCTCCGCAACAACGAAACTAAACAAAACAAACTTGTTATATACAATGTCTGTAGAAAATTTAAAAGTAATCGACTTTGCAAGTATTAATAAAAAAGGGAATGCAGTTCTTACTATCTCTGATCATCTAAAGTGGGACGATAATAATGAGCATTTGCTGATTTTACAGAATAAAATCAATGCTTATTTAAGCGCTATTGAAACGGGTAATTTCTATGAAGAATATCCGGATGCAAAAGGTCGAAATATTGTTATAAATGTGGTCGCACAATACGAACCTAATGAGAACGCAAGATTGTTTTTGGATACAACAAAAGAAATATTGCAATCGGCTGGATATGGATTTGAATTTAGTACTTTGAAAAATAAATAATACTAACAGCCCGGCAGCGCCGGGCTGTTAGTATTTACGCATACGCTTTTCTTGCTTTAGCATCGCGTATGTAAGTATCAATTAAATCAAAGAGTGTTTTCTTTTTATCATCTTCGAGGTGTTCAAGCTCCTGAAATCGTTTCAATGTTTTTTTATCAAAGCCGTTCAGTAACCCTTTAGTTCTCCGCAGAGTGAGGTTTCTCCGCAGTGTCTGCCCGTGCTTAGCCTGTGCGTTGGCAGGCGACGCTGCGGTAGGCGGAGAATCAAAGGCTATAATTATTTCTCCGCAGCGTTTCTCCTCCCGGCTAAGTGCGTTAGCAGAACTCTGCGGTAGGTGGAAGAGGTGAGGTGACGGGGCTGGGCATTACCGGAAAAACGGCATTAAAGAGCGGATA
>JAHBUP010000010.1 GCA_019638015.1 Melioribacteraceae bacterium
AAAACAGGCGGAAACAGTTTCATGAGAATCATTGCTATTTCCCAGGTTTTTTGGCCCGATACAGCATCCACTGCACAACACCTGTATGACTTCGTTGAGGAACTGACTGGCAAAGGTCACAATGTAACTGTATACACAAGCCGGAATGCATATGAAAATACAGTTGTAAAGTTCCCTGCTTCAGAAGTGTACAGGAATATTGTTATTAAACGTATTTCTAATACAGGGTTTGGTAAAAAACATGTGTCGGGCAGGCTGCTGGACTTTTTTTCGTTTAACCTGCTTCTTTTTTTCAAACTTCTTTTTGTAAAAAAAAGAAGCTTTGATATAATGATAGGAATGACTTCTCCTCCTCTCATTTCTTTCATAGGAGTTTTAATTTGCAAGATTAAAAAAATTAAATTTTTTTATTGGGGAATGGATCTGCAGCCCGAATTGTCTATTGCCTCGGGGCTTATAAAAAAAAACTCGTTATCCAGTAAGCTCCTGACTTATATGGGTAATTATATTATGAGAAGTGCGGACAACATTATTGCGCTGGACACTTATATGAAAGATTACTTTCAAAAAAGGGGGGCAAGCTCAGAAAAAGTACATATTGTACCAGTGTGGCCGGTAATGGAAAAGCTGTATGAAGGAAATAGATCAGAAAATCCATTTAGGGTAGCAAATGATTGGGGAGATAAAACTGTTATCATGTATTCCGGGAATCATTCGTATGTACATCCGTTGGATACGCTCCTGAATGTGGCATTATTGTTAAAAGATCATTCAAAACTTATTTTTGTATTTATAGGAGATGGTGTGCGAAAAAAAGATGTAAGTGAATTTAAACAAAAACATGGCTTGTCCAATATCGAACAGTTGCCATACCAGCCAAGGAATAATATTCATAATTCTCTTGCAGCAGCCGATATACAGGTGGTGATTATGGGGAGCGGACAGGTTGGATTTACACATCCTAATAAAATATATGGCGCTATGTTTATTGGTAAACCCATTTTATATATAGGCCCCGACCCATCTCATGTAATTGATATTTTAACGAAGGTTGATGGCAATATAAGCGCTGAACACGGACAGTATGAATTTATTGCCGAACAAATAATGAAATTCAACTCGCTATCGGAAAATCAAAAAAACAAAATTGGTAATGATAATATGCAATTTGCCAATAAATATTTTCACCCTGATGTGCTCAAAAAAGAAATGGTCCGGGTTTTAGAGGAATATTGAATTTTTTAAAATCTATCTATCATGAATAGTATAAGGGCTTAAATAGTTTGTGCATAATCTCAAATTTCTCTCCCTGGAAGAATAAAATCTGTATACAAAGAATTTCCATGTGCTGGTTTTTATTGATTTTAGCCACAAGGAATAGCGTATAAGAAATTATATCTTTTGGATAAAAGATATTTTTATGGCTATTTCATTTAGCTTTATACTAAATCAGCTTATTTCCTGACCATATGTTTTCGCTGTTTAAAAAAAAGAAACCTATACCCGAACCTGGCGACCTGAGTGCGTTGGTGTGCGACATGCACTCGCATTTGATCCCGGGTATTGACGACGGATCGCCCGATGTAGATACATCTGTTGCTCTGATAGAAGGAATGATAAAGCTGGGCTACAAAAAGATTATTACCACTCCCCACCTGATGATAGACCTGTACCCTAACAATCGCAGCACGATCATGGGCGGGTACGAGAAGTTGATGAAAGAGCTGAATAAAAGAAATATCAATATTCCCGTTACGGCGGCTGCTGAATATTTCCTGGACGATCATTTCGACAGCCTGCTCGAAAAAAAAGAACCTTTGCTTACCATCAAAGACAATCTTGTATTGGTGGAATTTTCTTTTGCCAGCATGCCGCTCGACTATAAACAAAAGATCTTTAATATCCAGATGAAGGGATATAAACCGATTCTGGCACACCCCGAGCGTTATGCATACCTGCACCAAAAGTTTGATGTATATGAAGAGCTTCGAAATGCAGGCTGCCTGCTGCAGGTAAACCTGCTTTCTTTAATAGGCTACTATGGCAAAAGTATTGCCGCTGCTGCCGAACGCCTGTATAAAATGAAATACATTGATCTGTTGGGCTCCGATCTTCACCACGAAAGGCACATGGCCAATCTTAACAGCCCTTTCCTGCACGAAAAGGTAAAAGAAATTGCTTCTGAGCTTCCGTTACTGAACAACCAGTTGTAAGGGGTTGGGCAGGAATGGGTTAATCCAGTAATAATTTCCTGAAAGCCAGCGAATCTCCGCTAAACACATTGAAGTCTACTTTGTTGACAATGCCGTTTACCCGCCCTGTTTCGCTGTGCTGCCAAAACATCCAGGGGCGTTTGATGCGGGGCTTGTGCGGTTGAAGATAATGGGCCACCCATAAGGGATAGTTGTCAAACTCCTGTCCCAGGTATTGTTCGTAGAAATCCACGTTCGTATATATGATCGGCTTCACTTTGTAATAATCTTCAATGATCTGAAGCCACTCTTTTACCCTGAGCTTAAGGTCTTTGGGCCTGGCGCCGTACAGTTGTTCCACATCCAGCACCGGGGGCATGTCTCCGGGCTCCAGTGTTACATGCGCTATAAAATTATCTGCCTGCCTTTTCCCGCTTTTGGTAGCAATAAAAAAGTGATAGGCTCCTCTCGTCATCCCTTCTTCGCGGGCTTTATACCAGTTTCTTTTAAATAATTTATCCACGTTCGAAATGCCTTCGGTAGCCTTGATAAAGGCAAAATCAAGCTGCATGTTTTCTATGTCCATGCGCTTTACTTCGCTCCAGTCAATTACGTCCTGGTGGTGCGAAACGTCAATACCATGTATCTCATAATTAACAGGTATTTCTATACCGAAAGCGTTATACCGCACAAAGCTGACCCGGTATTCTTTCCATTTGTTATAACCATACAGCGCAGCGGCGCCGAGCAACAGGAGCACGGAAATAACCAGCAAAGCTTTCCATCTCAAAATTTTATTCTTTTTCCTCGCCATATTTCCTAAACGCCATTATACTACTTGTATTTCAAATCTCAAATCATACATTTCAAATCACATAT
>JAHBUP010000011.1 GCA_019638015.1 Melioribacteraceae bacterium
ATGGCGTTAAGAAAATTGGCTTGGACGGCGCCTAAAGAAAAACACCATATGCCACAGTTAGGAAGTGCAATTAGCTCAGAAGTCTTTTATCAAGAAAAAAGTGGAATACCTTGTGGTAAGTGGGTCATGCGGTAAACTTTAATGAAGTTCAGTACAGTACTGGCTTTGGTCGTTTCGGTTAACATTTTAACCGGACAACAGTGGTTTTGAGTTTATTGTTTGGGGTTTGAGGTTTGGGTGCATAGTTACGGGTTGCAAAGATTTATTCCTCACCGGGAAAGTTATATATGGTGCTGTCTATGGGTTCATTAACAGTTATCCCTGTAACAGTGCTTCCATTCCTTTCGAAGGATAATTGATAAAAGGATTTCCAACAAATATTTGATCTTTTCCGGCATTATATTCATATTCAGACATTGCCCTGGGCTGAGTATCATTCATTGTTTCGAAATCACCTTTTGCAATCTCAGCAATTTCCGGCATAGGAGGAGCAGTTGTCCACCCGCTTATTTGTCCTGTGTTATCTGTAAAACATTCCGATTGCACCATCTTAACCCCTCCCGTTTCTGATTCTATATCCCTGCGGTATCCCTTTCCGTTGGTTATTCTGGTTAACGAATTAACGGAAACTTTTACAGCCTCTGGTTGAGTAATCGTATTTGTTGTACTCATTTGTATAGCAACGGTTTTATCTGCTTTATTTTTTCTTTACCACCAATCGCCTTAATATGATTAGCGATTATTGGGTCCAGGGTTTGAGCGTTGGCCCCGGAAAAGTTCAGTCCGCAAAGCAGGAGGATAAAGAACGGGAGCAGATGGGATTTCATAAGATTCTTTTAGTTGGTTTGATATATTCAGGTTCTCTGGCAGTTGTATGAACTTCAAATGCAGCTTCTGCTGCTTTTTTACGTTTTATGTCAATAACCCCTGCAAAAACAAGCTGGCTCTTTTTTGATAATCCGGCGTGCCGCATTTTGCCGTCATCTATCTTCTTATAATTAAAAGTTCATTGTTTATTCTATTGCCCGGCGTTACCTGCCGGCAGACAGGAAAGCCGAATAACAAACAAAAGCCGGGTATATATTCGTCGCCCCGCCATATAGCCAGGTCGCCTGTTGTGTGCTGGTTTCGCTGTTACATACTATAGTTTGCTATTTCTGATACTCTCCAAACTGAAAAACAAAGGGATTACCATCGGGAAGCCCAACTATAGCCGAACCGGTTTTTAGATTTGAAATGTCCCAATCCTCAATTACTTTCATGGATTGTACATTATCAACAGCCGTTCCAAATGAATCGGAATAGGTTAATTTTTTTTGTGCAAAGCCGTATCGGTTTTGAATGAATTCTCTTGATTTTATATCATCAATATGGAATGAGAAAACAGTTCTTATACCAGATAACAAACTTTGTCCTAAATCTTCTCCGTATTCGTGGTAAACCTGTGGAATATTTTGAACGCCTATTATAAATTTTGCTCCCTGGCTACGACCAAAATTTACACCATTGTCAAGATATTTAAGATTAGGAAGTAGGCTAAATTCATCAATGAAAAACCACACGTTTCCTTTCGGTGCTTCTCTTTGAGAACTACTTAATGTTTCTTTAATCGCAAGGTCAAACATAAGCCGGTAAATAGGCGTCAATACATTGCCAACAGAAATATCATATTCCAAAAAAATGGTTTTGCCTCCCTTATTCCTTACTAAATCTCTTATTGAAAGATTTCCTTTTTTTCTGAAATCTCCAATAAATATTTCACCCAATAACTGATTGAGTTCTGATATAACACCATCAGCTTGCGAAGCCGCATCTTTTGAAATGTAACTATTGATTCTGGTTTGTTGATTAATTTCAAAAAACTGCTGCAATTTCTCCCGTCCTGAACTTTCAAAGTACCCGATTAATTCCTCATTGTTTTGGGCATCTTTTGTATATCTTGTTGCTATTACCTTTAAAAAGGTTGCAAGAACATCTTTTGCCGCCTGCGGGAAAAAAGGTGAACTTGAACTTTTAATTTTGTCGGCAAAAAGATTATTTGCAATCTCAAGGGAATTTTCAGTAATACTTTGTAAGGTGTTGTCAATAGTGGTTTCTGAAAAAATATTCCAATACTCATTTGCACCTTTGAATTTAGCGCTATTGTTACTTATCACAATGTCTCCATCTTTAAAAAACTGACTGTAGAAATCTCCCTTGGTATCAAATACAATCATCAGGTCATTTTCGGTCAATTGATTTTTTATTTGCGATACTACTTGTGAAATGGCATTGGTTTTTCCTGTGCCGATGTTGCCCAAAAACAGAAGGTGCTTGCTGAACAATGTGTCATCGAGCGGCAGCGTAAACGGATTGCCGTTCAAATCTTTGCCATTGATTTTGCAGCGTGGATTGGCTGCCGTGTCAAAGGCTAATTTGTTGCCATCTTTTATTAACTCTACTCCGAAAAGGTGCTCTATCATCTTTTTTGTTCGTTGTTTTGAGATGTTGATTGGTCAGAATTTTGCGATTGCGATGACTGCTGACTACCGGAAGATTGAGACGTTTTTTGCTGTTGCGTATCTGTTTGTTGTTGGATTTTGGATTGTGATTGTCCTTCGCTCTGACCTGCTGAGTTATTTAAAAATTTGGATTGTGATGTGTCACCTTTTTGTTGCTGAATATCAGTTTGCTGCTGAATTTTTGACTGCCCTTCGGGTTGTGTATTACCCGTAAACTTAGACTGAACTCCTGTTTGTTGTGTACTCGAAGTTTGTGAGGCAGTTTGTTGTTTCGTGTCTGTTTGTTGCTGAATTCCAGACATCTTTTGTTCATTCATCGAAATATTCTCTTTAAAGCCCGGATATTTCTTATTAAATTCGGCTGTTTGAGCGTTAAACCGTTCCGACATCTTGTCTTGCTGTTCTTTAC
>JAHBUP010000012.1 GCA_019638015.1 Melioribacteraceae bacterium
CAATAATAATACAAATCCCGGGACACAACAATATCAGAATCAAGCAACCGATTATTTAAACCAAGCACAAAAAACTAACCACAGTACGATTTCTCAACAATTGAATTTAGACCTGGCAAAAACAAACGCGATGATGGCTGGAAATCATCAACAAGTAAGCCAAATTGAGCAATTACAAAATCAAAAGAGGAACCAGGCTAATCAGCAAATTATTAATGGCGTCTTCTCATTATTAAATTCATTCAAACAGGAATCAGAAATTAAAAAAGCTTGGCAAGCTGATTACATTAGAAGAGATTTTGAAAGAGCAACCCGTGGGGACACGATGGGGATGTATTTCTTAGCTTATAAGTATACCAGAGGGAATAGAAGTATTGGTTTTATTCCTGACCTTAATCAAGCGGTTTACTGGTATTGTCAGGCTGCGAATCTTGGCCATAAATGCTCTTTATTTGGAATTGCCGAAGAAAATTCAGGTCATTTTGACAATAGCAGTTTTAGCTTAAATCCAAAATTTGTGCATATATCTCCAGAATCAAAAGCTATCTCTCTTCCTTACTTATGCTCAGCTTATATTTTGTTGGGTAGTGATAGTACATTGAAAAGTACTTGTAGTTACGGCGGCAATGTGCCTCATTTAAAAAGGCTCATTATTAATTCATTATTTTATTTGTATCCCTTAATTCGCAATGATGCTGGCACAGATCTTCTTCATGGCTTATACGAGCTTTTTAATGAAAAAAGGTTAGAAATTGAATATCTATTAAAGGACGACAAACTAAAGTCTCTAGCTAAACAAGAAAAGAAAATCTTAGCTAAATATCTCGAAGAAATTCAGGAGGAACTAAAAAATTCACCAGACGTTGCAAAGCCTGTTATTGATTCTGATTGGTTTGAGTCCTTTGTAAAGTCAAATATGCTGCCGCAGTTCCATCAGGACTAAAATTAGAATAGATCTAGTTTCAAATAGTGTCTCATTTTCAAATTTGTTAGTTGGGACAATTCTACCCCGATAGCATTTGGCAGAAAGCCACCTCATCCTTAGGAAGCTTAAAAGTATAATACAGATTGGAAACAAAAATGTGTTGTCAAAGCAATTAATTTTTTGAAAAAAAGTATACTAGGCTAGACTCCGTAGTTAGCTTAAATCCTACCCAGCAAATGAATCTTTAGCAGCAAAATCTTCAAATCTTCGAGTCTTAAGAGACCGTTTTTTTTGTCCTGTATTTCTTGATGTTTAAGCCAAGCACGATCAAGGATGACGGGCTTGAATATTTTTTTAATTTCTACGATAGACGAATATTCAAATACCTCCAGAACCCAGTTATATTTAGCTTGTGTGTCCCGCCGAGGTCTTCACAGCCTGGTAATTGTGCGAAGGGTGAGACCCAGGTGAATCCCACAGCACCAGGGTCTCATGGCTGCCCGCAATAGCTTTGAATGAAGACCCCGGTGCGACTTAATTTCACCGAAAGTAAATCTGCTGGGCTTTTGTATCATTGCTCAACATTGGTACTACTGCCTAACAGATTTACCTTCGGTGAGAAAAGTTCTCTCCCGACCTTCGGTTGGGATCGAAATGACGTTAAGAGTGTGTTGTTTTTACTGGCAGCACTATAAGCAAGGTGTCAATTCGTCCAACCTCTCGCCGTCATTGCGAGTCCGCCCAATAAAGATTAAGATTATCAAATGCTTTCACGGCGGCGAAGCAATCCTCGCAGATATAAAAGCTATTTCGTTGAGACTGCTTCACCCGCCGCCAAATCCATTTAATTTAATACAGCACACGAGCGATCTCGCAGTGACGAAAAAAATACCGGTCATTGCGAGCCGCCAGATCAACTCAAAAGCATTACGAATGATTGTGTCTCGCCGGGGTCTCCCTCCACACAATTACCTGGCTGTGAAGACCCCGGCGAATCTCACAAGGTTAAAGCCTTTTTATCCCGGATTTTATCCGGACAATAATGAAAAAAATATGTAATTTAACCAAGCGGAAGTTTAACAAGTTTTACAAATGCTGTAGTTGCCCAACGAAGGTTTTTTTCAGTCAAAATTTTGAAAACTAAATATTCGTTATGAAAATTATTGTTTTGCTATTTCTATTTTCTATAGCCTATTCGTACAGTCAATCCCAAACAACTGACCCTTATTTAGAAAGAGAAAATTGTTTAAAAAACATTTCACAAGAGAGGAAAGCTGAACTGGATAGGCTAGAATCCTCCTACTTTGAGAATAACCCAGATCCTTCGAGATTTGTTTATCTCGCCTGTTTTGATCATTTTCCCAAGTATCGTTGCGTAAAACATAAAAAACAATGCTCTGGTAACTGCGATTGTAAAAATTCATACACGACTCAAGCGAATTATATTGAGGCCAATTATAAGCAACTAGAAGAAAGTTGCGAACGAAAATATAAAGCAGCACTGGCTGTTATAAATTCTCAACCCATAAAAAAACCGGACATAGCAATTGCTGACAAACCCGTTACTGGAAATAATTTAGAAATTACAAACTCAAATAAGCCAAC
>JAHBUP010000013.1 GCA_019638015.1 Melioribacteraceae bacterium
TATTACCTGTAAGTTGTCAAAGAACACCGGAACCTGGCTCTGGTTGCTGGCGTAAATATACACATATCCGTTCTTTGGTGCGGGGATGTTTGATAATTGGTGTGATTTTACCACATCTTTATCACCTACCGGGTCGAACCCACTGGCTACACTCTTAAATTGCTCATCAAAAAACAGGTAATTAATAAATGCCCTGGGTTTGGCTGAGTGTGGCGATGTTTTGGTTCTGGGTTGCACCATTGGTCACTGCATTAAAATAATAGCTCTTGCCAAAAATATCTATCTTATCGCCTGCCATTACTTTTAATGGTAATGCCCAGGCCTGTTACGCCTTCTGTTGTAGTGGCTTTGAGCTTGTAGAGCTTTTGGTGATTACTATTATTGCGTTGATCAAGTAACGTTCAGGCACCAGGTCTGGCTATGCACAACGCAATGCTACAAGACCTGCGCCAGTGTGTGAAGCAGAGAAATTTAGTTTATTTTACTATTTAGAAACTTTAGATGTTGATTAATATTCAAAAGCTCATTTTTATAGCTGATTACTAAACGAATACTCTTCCCGCTATTTTCATCTTGGCCTACACGGCCTATAAATTCGCCTTTCCCAACTTTATAGTCTTTTTTCAAAAGGCAGCTTGACAAATTTGCATAAGTAAATAAATAATTTTCAAACCTAATTGCACAAAGAAAAAAATTCTCATAAGAATTTACATTTACAACAACGCCGCCAGTTAGAGAAAACACAGAGTCAACTAACTTATCTTTAGAATAAATTTGGAGGCCTTCCTGTGGGTTGATATAACTTTTGGAATTCTGGACAGATGATGGGCTAATAATAAAGCCACTTCTTACGGGAATATCAATTTTCATTCGAATTGTATCTATCTTTTGGCAATACACAGCAAGACTACTCGCAAAAAAAAAGCACATCAAAAAAAGGTATTTCATAATTATTGTCCTGTTTTATATTTTTCCCTCAGCTCATTTGCAGCGTCATCACCTGCTCTAATACCTTCGATCTCATGCTTTCGTTTGTCTCTAGGTTTATTTGGGCTTTCTTTACTTGGTTTTTTATACTTCCCAGTCTTATTATCTTTAGTTTTTGACTTAAAATCAGCTGAATTTTGAACAGAATGCGTAGCTTCGTGCGTACCAGTTTTTACCATAGCAACATCAAGGCCCTTTTGTTGATCATCCGTATTCAGAACTATAGACTCTATCGCTCCTTCAATCATTAGCTCTGTTTCTATAATTGCAATTACAGTGTTGTCCCATTCTGATGTTTTGTCATATTCTCCAGTTTTCTCGTTAAAAACAAAATTCTTATCGAAGTTATCATTATTATTCCCTTCTTTTTTTTCATTATAGTCATTTAATGTCATTGTTTCAGCCTTTCCTCCCCCTTCTCGAATTGCTTTCGCAACCTTGTCTTTCCCTTTATGAAAATGTATGAAAATTTTTCTGGAGGATTGTTCCATGACTTTCCAAGCTGCTGCTCCGGCCAATGTTTGATTCATTACTTTTTGCAACTTTTGAACTTTAGGATCATTTGGATTTCCAATCTCATTACCATCAATATCAATAAATTTTATCGGATTATTTATTGCATAGTTGTAAGGGCTATAAAAAGTATACTCATCCGCCAATGGGTCAACCGCATGCCATCTCCCAATCTGTGGGTCATACATCCTTGCTCCATAATCCAACCACTCCAGCCCGCTACCATCACTAAACTCTTTCCGTTGTTCTTCCTTACCATTGTATTTAAGCTTATTCTCAGGATTTCCGAACGCCAGTGCCTTGGAGCTTATCCCCTGCATCGTCAGTCCGAAGGGGTAGTAGTGCGTTTCCTCAAGAATAGCTCCTCTTGTGTGGATCACCTGGAGGTTGTCAAACCTGCCTTGCCGGCAGGCAGGGAACACATTTACCTGGCTCTCATTGCT
>JAHBUP010000014.1 GCA_019638015.1 Melioribacteraceae bacterium
ATTGACAATAAACTAATCACTTATAATATTTGCAAATAAATCTAGGATATTTCGAAATGGAGCCGGTTGACAACATTATACACGGTTTAGACCAAGTCAAGATCTCCAAGAAAATGTTTGTAGAAACTCGCAAAGAACCTATCAAAGACATTTATAAGATCACAAGAAAGATAGGAAGTGGCGCATACGGAGAAGTACGAAAGTGATATGTCAGAGACTCGGGTGAATTGCGCGCAGTAAAAATTATTAAGAAGAAAGCCTTAGCAGACGACGAAAGGAAGAAACTCAAGAATGAAGCGGAGATACTAAGACAACTGGATCATCCGAATATCATCAAGCTATATGAGATTTTCGAAGATAAAAAGTATTATTACATCATAACAGAATTTTTGACAGGTGGTGAGCTGTTTGAGAAGATCACGGACGAAGACTTTTATGGGGATTTCACCGAGAAAGATGCCGCCAATATCATGCAGCAAGTTTTCAGAGGTATCAATTATTGTCATGCAAGCAATATTGTTCACAGAGACCTAAAGCCTGAGAACTTGTTGCTTGAAAGCACTGTGACATCTGAAAATTTAGGAGGTAAGAAATAGCATGAAGATAAAAATTATTGATTTCGGTACGGCTCAAATATACGAAAGAGGTAGTAAAAAGAAGATGGAAGAGAGATACGGTACACCATACTATATTGCACCGGATGTATTGAATAAGAATTATGATGAGAAGTGCGATATTTGGTCTTTGGGGGTTATTCTATACATATTGTTAGTTGGTTATCCACCATTCAATGGCTCCGACGACAAGAAAATTATTGATGCTGTTAAGAAAGGAAAATATACGCTTGATGAGCCTGAGTGGGATGATGTTTCCGAAGAAGCAGTAGACCTTGTTAAGAAATGCCTCACTTACGACCCTGACAAGCGGATCAGCGCAGGCGAGGCCCTCGACCACGTGTGGTTCAAGAAATTCGCTAAAGTGGACAAGGTGAAGAAGTCGCTGGCGTCGAAGGCGCTGAGCAACCTGAAGAACTTCAGGGCAGAGCAGAAGCTAAAGCAGGCGACACTGGCCTACATCGTGCAGACATGCCTGACGAAGGAAGAAACAGACAAGATGGAGGAAATATTTGCAGCGATGGACAAGAACAACGACGGAATGCTTAGTAAAGAAGAGATATCCTCAGGGTACGAAGAACACTTTGGTATTCCTATCGATGATGAAGAGCTTGATAAACTATTTAATGCTATTGATACCGATGGCTCCGGTGCTATTGATTATTCTGAGTTCTTGATGGCTACCATGAATGAGCAACAACTTATGTCAAAAGAAAAGCTAAAGCAGGCTTTCAAGATGTTCGATAAGGATGGTTCTGGTACCATTTCTATTGAGGAGATTAAAGATGCTTTGGGAAACCTAGATGAAGAGACTGCTATCAAAATGATTAAAGAAGTCGATCAAGATGACGACGGAGAAATCTCGTTTGAGGAATTTGAAAAAATGATGATTAATGTTGTTAAAGTAACGGGGGATCCTAAGGGTGCTGGAGCTAAAGGCACTG
>JAHBUP010000015.1 GCA_019638015.1 Melioribacteraceae bacterium
TTTTAAAAGACAAAATGACAACAAGATTAATATTGACATTGACGCTAATACTATTAACTCAATTAGTATTCGGACAGGTCTATCTCTATTTTCGTATTAGTGACAAAGTGGACTTAAATAATAAAAGTGCTACAGAGATTTATGAAGAACTAGTAATTGGAAACAAGACAATTAGATACTTCAAGACGCTAAATCAATCTAATCAATTGCTCTCAGACGAGAGACGGGATGAAAATGATAATTTTATAGCCAAATACACATATACATATGACCCTGTAACTTCTGTTAGGACAAGCTCAAAAAAGGAATTCAAGAATGACAAGGGAGAAAGATATGTCAATACTGAAAAATATGAATATGATAAAAATCGACATTTAATAGGGGTCATTCATTTAGACAATTCAGACAAACTATTTCAAATAGTTAAAATAACAAATAACAAATATGGTCATCCGATAAAACTTGAGACATTCACGCAAGACGGACATCAAACTGGATACGAGAATGTATCGTATGACTACGAAGAAAATAACGCAGAGTATGAGCAGGTAGACGGCAACGGAAATACGTACAATAGTGGTTCATTTACAATAGACCATAGGACTAAAAAAAACAATCCTAAATCTAACATTGAATACGATAAGTATGGTAATTTAATAAAATTTCCAAATGGCTATAATGAAATTGAGTATGACAAATTTGGCAATTGGACATCAATCAAATCCAATCGCAAATCAGACAATACATTCATTTTATCTCAAACACATAGACGGACTATAAAATATAGAGAATAAAAACTGCGCCCAACACCAGGTTTGTGCCAGCTGCGGGTGATGTGTTGGTATAAAGTTTAGTTTTCTTAAATTCGTTCACCCACGGTGGACAAAGATGGCTTCGAAAGCCGCAGCCGTCACAAACCCAACACGTTGGGCACCATGGCATGACAGACAAAAAATCTTTAAATTAGGGACTATGAAAGCTAAAACAAGTGACATTAATATCGAAAAGGACAAACTTGAAATAATCAAGTGGGTGACTACATTAAAGGACGAGACCTCAATCGAAAGACTGAAAATGTTAAAGGACAGTCGTTCAAAAGTAGACTGGTGGGACCAGATTTCAGATGAAGAAAAAAACGCAATTGATAAAGGATTGGCTGACATTAAAGCTGGAAGACTAAAACCACATAAGGAAGTGAAAAAGCTCTATGAGAAGTGGTTATAGAATTCAGTGGTCAGACAGAGCAATATTTGACCTTCAAAATATCATCGACTATCTCCTATACAAATGGACTGAGAAGGAAGTCAGAAACTTTGTAAGAAAACTGGACAAAAGACTTGAACTTATTTCAATCAATCCACGACTATTCCCTAAGACAAGCAAGAGAAAAAACGTTAGACGGTCTGTACTGACAAAGCACACAGTCATTTATTATGAGACATCGACCGATACGATTAAAATAGTGACGTTGTTCGACACAAGACAAGACCCCAAGAAATTAAAGATATAGGAAGCCACGGTGCCC
>JAHBUP010000016.1 GCA_019638015.1 Melioribacteraceae bacterium
TGCGGAGCTGCTGCGCCGCTTCCGCGCGGGCGAGATGAAGTACCTGTGCAACGTCAACGTGCTGACCACCGGGTTCGACGCCCCGCACATCGACTGCGTGGCGCTGATGCGGCCGACGATGTCGCCGGGCCTCTACTACCAGATGGTCGGGCGGGGCTTCCGTCTTTACCCCGGCAAGGCCGACTGCCTCGTCCTGGACTTCGGCGGCAACGTGCTGCGGCACGGCCCGGTGGACGCGGTCCGCGTGAAGGAGCCGGGGGCGGGCGAGGGGGAAGCGCCGGCGAAGGAGTGCCCGCGGTGCCACGCCCTGATCGCGACGGGCTACCAGACGTGCCCGGAGTGCGGGCACGCCTTCCCCGAGCTGCGGCGGCGCACGCACGAAGCCACCGCCGCGAGCGTCGGCATCCTGTCGGACCAGGCGACGCGCGCCGAGGAGCGCGTCAGCGAGACGTCGTACCACGTCCACCGCAAGCGCGACGATCCGTCGGCCCCGCCGACCATGCGCGTCGAGTACCGCCTGGGGTTCAACCGCTGGCAGCGCGAGTGGGTCTGCTTCGAGCACACCGGCTACGCGCGGCAGAAGGCCGAGGCCTGGTGGCGGGCACGTTCGCACGAGCCCGTGCCCTCGACTGTCGAGGAAGCAGTCGAGCTGGCCCGAGCCGGCGCGCTCGCGCCGACGCTGGGGATCACGGTCGAGAAGAAGGCCGGTGAGCAGTACGAGCGCGTCGTCGGCCATCGCCTGGGCGACAAGCCCCCGCGGCTGGAGAGCGAGGAGGGCCTGCCCGACGCGCCCGAGCCGGTCGGCACCACCTACGGCATCCCCGACGACGAGATCCCATTCTGATGCCGGAAGCGCCCCCGCCCAGCTCGAACGGCACGATCCGGTCGCACGCGCAGGCCTGCGTCGCCGCAGGCCTGTGCGCGCTGCCGGCGGTGAGGGACGACGAGGGCAAGCGGGTGGCGCTCGCGGCGTGGAAGGTCTACCAGGAGCGCCTGCCGACGTGTGAGGAACTTCGCGCCTGGTTCGGGCGTCGGCACTCCGCGCTGTGCATCGTCTGCGGCGCGGTCTCCGGCAACCTGGAGATGATCGATTTCGACCTCGGGGGCGAAGCGTTCAGCGCGTGGCGCGGCGCTGTCGAGGCCGCGTGCCCGGGGCTCGCAGCGCGGGTGGTCATCGAGTCCACGCCCTCGGGCGGGCGTCACGTCGTGTACCGGTGCAGCGGGCCGGTCTCGGGGAACACCAAGCTCGCCAGCAGGCGCATCGAGGCCGACGGCCCCGACGAACTGGTGGTCGGGGGCAAGACCCACAAGCCGCGCCAGGACAGCGCCGGCCGCTGGCAAGTCGTCGTCACGCTCATCGAGACGCGGGGCGAGGGA
>JAHBUP010000017.1 GCA_019638015.1 Melioribacteraceae bacterium
GAGCTTTCTTACAAGGCTCGCAAAGTCAAAACAATAATCAAGATGATGGCGGTGGGGGTGGCGGAAAGAAGAAGGTCAATCAAAATGAAAAAAACAGTGTAGCAAAAAACATTGGGGATGGAATGTTGGGTGGCTTAAAAAGTACATGGAATGGCATAGCAAGCCAATTTACCGTTAAGGGATATCTAGAGTCGGTTGCTAATACCTTTACTGGGGGTGCATATAGCGTAATGTCGATTGGTGATGCCGCGGTTGAGATTGCGCAAAACTTACCCCAATATACAGCGGACGATTATCAATATGGATTAGGATTTACTTTAGAAAAAGCACTGGAAATTTTAATTTTGAAGAAACTTTCCGTGAGCGGAGTGGCATTAGAAGGGCAAGTCGCAAAGGGAAGTACTAACGCTTTTACCTACACTAAATCAGCAGGTAAGCATTTGACGGAAGTAGTTACAAGAGGAGCGAATAAAGGGCAATTGGCAAGACCATATATGAACTCGCCTTTAACTATTCAAGAAATTATGTCAACAGGCAAGGGAACACTTGATGCTACTTTTAAAGGAGGGATGAATTGGAGAGTGCCCGGTACATTCAGGGGTTCACAAGGAGTATGGGAATTAGGTATTAATCCTAAAACGAATGTTATTTATCATTTCAATTTTACACATCCATGAAGTTTGAAATAGAATACACAGGCGTTTCGGAAGATAGATTACTGATTTATCGTACAGAAGAACATTCTTTTGATATGGAGCCATGGGTTTATGAATTAGATTTTGAGATTGCCATAAATACACTTACCCTTACTTTTGTTGATGGAAAAATCATTCAGCTTAATGGTTTTTGCGGATTAAGTAAAAGGATGAAGTCCAATTATGAAGTTCCTAAAAGTCAAAAAGGAATATTAAAAGTTTTGGATGATTTGAAGTCAGGGGTTGGTTCTTATAGTATAAACAAAGAAGATTTGCCTGTATATGTAAACACTCAAAGCGGTTGGGTATGTATTGGCAACCCTGAAAAGAAAGGCAATGCGGTTGAGTTTATAAATAATTGCGTTGCAGTTATTGACGATGATAAAGAGTTTGTATCGCTTTGGCTAAAACCAGATAGATTACCAGATATATAAAGCAAAAGCCCGACAACGCCGGGCTTTTGCATTTTACAATGCTGCAATATTTTTCTGCAGGTAATCTTTAAAACGTTTTTAGTTCTCCGCAGAGTGAGGTTTCTCCGCAGTGTCTGCCCGTGCTTAGCCTGTGCGTTGGCAGGCGACTCTGCGGTAGGCGGAGAATCAAAGGTTGTAATTAAAACTCCTGCCAACCAAAGATGTTGTAGGTTTGACGAAACAGAGACGATGATTATGCCTCGCAGAG